>DASZQY010000018.1:0-4755 GCA_035549395.1 Bauldia sp. | reverse complement strand
CGTCGCCCAAATCGTCAAATCTTTGATATTCCAGGGAAAAACATCGAAGAAGCCATACCTGTTCCTGGTCTCCGGCGTGAACCGGGTCAACGAGAAGGCGGTAGCCGGCACCCTCGGTGAGGCGATCGTACGGCCGGACGCTACTTTTGTGCGCGACGAGACCGGCTTCGCCATCGGCGGCATCCCGCCGCTCGGCCACGATCGCAAGCTTGTGCCGTATATCGACGCCGACCTGCTCCAATACGGGACGGTGTGGGCCGCCGCCGGAACGCCGAACGCGGTGTTCGAGGTGGACCCGAAGGCGCTGAAGGACGCCACCGGAGCGGTGGTGATCAGCGTGAAGTGACGCCTCAGTGCCGCCCTGGCGCCGGTTCGCCGACCCTGCTCATCATCGCCGCCTCGACCGCAGCCCGTTTCGGCATCGGCGCGACGGCACCATAGCCTTCCGTCGACAGCGCCGCGGCGACGTTGGCATAGCGGCCGGCGGCAAAGGGATCGCCGGTGCGCAGATACTCGGCGAGGAAAGCGCCGGTGAACGTGTCGCCGGCGCCGGTGGCATCGACCAGCTTCGCCGGCCGCGGTGCGATGCGCTCGCGCTTCTCGCGCGTCGCGATCAGGGCGCCGGAATCGCCCAGCGTGATCGCGACGATCTTCGGGCCGAGGGCGAGGTAGTAGTCGGCGATAGCGTCGACATCGTCGAGGCCGGTGAGCTGGCGGGCGTCGTCGATCGAGGGCCGCAGGATGTCGGCCAGTCCGGCAGCGGCGTGGATGACGGCGCGGGCGCGATCGAGCGGCCACAGGCGCAGGCGAAGGTTCGTATCGTACGAGACCATGACGTTGGCGGCGCGGGCAGCGCGCATGGCGTAGAACACCGCGTCGGCGGCCGACGAGGAGATCGCCTGGCTGATGCCGGAAGCGTGGACGATCTTCGCGCCGCGAATCATGGCGAGCGGCATGTCTTCCGGCGTGACGCGGCTCGCCGCGGAACCGGCGCGCATGTACGAGAAGACGTGGCCTGACGGACCGTGGGTGACGAAATAGAGGCCGGTGTGCGCGACCGGGCTGGTCTTCACGGCGCTGACGTCGACGCCCTCGCCTTTCCACAGCGCGAGGAAGGATTCGCCGAACTGATCGGCGCCGATCGCGGTGACGTAGGCAACTCTCGCGCCCTGGCGCGCCGCAGCGATGGCGGCATTGGACGTGTCGCCGCCGTGGCCGGACCTGTAGATGCTCTCGCCCGGCGGCTGGTTCAGCTCGAACAGCGGCTCGCCGACCGAGACGATGTCGATGCCGGCCATCAGGCGTCGAGAATCCCGGCGATCGCGACTTCGTAGAGCCTCTCGTAGTCCTTGGCCTTGAGCGGCACCGGATTGCCGCCGGTCGAGGGATCCTTCTCCGCCATCGGCGCGGCCTGGGCGACGACATCGCTGTCGAAGCCGATTTCCTTCAGCGTGTGCGGGATGCCGATCTGCTTGCGGAGCGCGAGGATCCACTCGACCACGCTCTCGGCGTTCTGTCCTGGCAGATCGAGGTAGCGCGCCAGCGCCGCCAGCCGCTCGCGGATCGCCGGGGCATTACGGACCAGGACGTAGGGCATGACCACCGCGTTGGTGAGGCCGTGGTGCGTGCCGCGCAGACTGGAGGCCGGGTGGCTCATCGAGTGGATGGCGCCAAGGCCCTTCTGGAACGACACCGCGCCCATCGAGGATGCCGCCAGCATGAACGCGCGCGCGTTGATGTTGTGCCCGTCGGCGACCGCGACCGGCAGCCACTCCTTGCACAGGCGCAGGCCTTCCAGCGCGATGCCCTCGCCCAGCGGATGGAAGAAGGGCGAGCAATAGGACTCCAGGCAGTGGGCGAGCGCGTCCATCCCTGTCCACGCAGTGATCTTGGCCGGGAGATCGAGCGTCAGCTCCGGGTCGGCGATGACGACGCGCGGCAGGATCTTCGGATGGAAGATGATCTTCTTGGTGTGGTCGGCGGGATCGGTGACGACGGCGGCGCGGCCGACCTCCGAGCCGGTGCCGGCGGTGGTGGGCACGGCGACGATCGGCGCGATGGCGTCCGCGTTGGCGCGCGTCCACCAGTCCTCGCGATCCTCGAAATCGAAGACGGAGCGGGTCTGTGCATGCTGGAAGGCGATGAGCTTGCCGATGTCCATGCCGGAGCCGCCGCCGAAGGCAATGACGCCGTCGTGGCCGCCGGCCTTGTAGGCGGCGATGCCGTCGTTGAGATTGGCGAGCGTCGGGTTGCCATCGACCTTCGAGAAGACAGCGACCGGAACGTTCGCCTTCTTCAGGATGTCGAGCGCTTTCTGCGTGATCGGCAGACTGACCAGACCGGGATCGGTGACGAACAACGGCCGCTTGATGCCGGCGGCCGCGAGCGCCTGCGGCAGCTCCTGTATGCGGCCCGGCCCGAAACGGACGGCGGTCGGATAAGACCAGTTGGCGACGAGCGAGGGATACTGGTCGATCATGATGTCTTGGTCCGGAGGTGGAAGCTTTTTGGCCGCGTCAGGTGTTCGTAGCCGACCTTGGAAAGCGTGACGCCGCGGCCGCTCTCCTTCACGCCGACCCAGGCCAGAGCCGGGTCAAGGTAGTCGGCGCGATTCATGTAGACGGTGCCGGTCTGGATCTTGTCGCCGATGTCCCTGGCGGCGTCCTCGTCGGCGGTCCAGATCGAGGCGGTGAGGCCGTAGGGCGAATCGTTCATCAGGCGGATTGCCTCGGTATCCGACGACACCTTCATGATGCCGTGGGCGGGACCGAAGGTTTCCTCCATCATGATCGCCATGGTGTGATCGACGCCGGCGAGCAACTGCGGCGCCATGTAGGGCGTGCCGACTTTCGCCGCGCCGAAGCGCGCCTCGTCGATGAGCGGCGTCGCACCAGCGCGGATCGCCGCCGTCACCTGGGCGCGCACGGCATCGGCAGCCTTGGCGCGCACGACCGGGCCGAGCGTGGTGGTTTCATCCGTCGGAGAGCCCAGCTTATAGGAATCGATCACCGCGACCGCGGCCTCGACGAAGCGGTCGTAGACCATCTCGTGGACATAGATGCGCTCGACGGCGCAGCACGACTGGCCGGAATTGAAGTAGCCGCCATCGACGACGTTCTCGGCGGCGAAGGCGATGTCGGCGTCAGGACGGATGTAGGCGGGATCCTTGCCGCCGAGCTCAAGGCAGGTGGCGGGGAAGTTCGGCGCGCGCGCGACCGACTCCATGACCATGCGACCGCCGGCGGTCGAGCCGGTGAAGCCGACCTGATCGACCAGGCCGGACGAGATCGCCTTGTGGGTGGCGTCGTGCGACATGTGGAGCACCTGGAAGACGTCCTTCGGCAGGTGGGCGCGGGCGAAGCAATCGGCGAAGTGTTCGGCGACCAGCGCGGTCTGCGAGGAATGCTTCATGACGACCGTGTTGCCGGCGAGCAGTGCGGGCAGCACGGCGTTCAGCGCCGTCATGTAAGGGAAGTTCCACGCCGGCAGATTGAGCACGACGCCCAGCGGCTCGCGACGGATGAAGCGGGTGAAGCCTGCCTTCGGGCCGACGTCGATGTCGCGCATCATCTCGGGCGCGACCTCGATCATGTAACGGGCGCGCTCCTCGAAGCCGCGCACCTCCCCCGCCCCATAGCGGATCGGCCGGCCCATCTGCCAGGCCAGCAGCTCGGCGACACGAGCCTTGTCGGCCACCATGGCATCGACGAAGGCGGTGCCGATACGGCAACGATCCTCCACCGGCACCTCGCGCCAGTGAAGCTGGGCCTTGCGGGCGCGCTCCAGCGTATCGAGCACGGCCTTGTCGTCGGCCAGGGGGCGCTCGGCGTAGACGGAGTTATCGACGGGCGAAATGATGCGAAGGGTGGCGTTCATGGCATATATCTAGCATCCAATCGTACGCACGTGCCCGGCCTTGCCGTAGTCGAGAATTCGGTCGTCGCGGGTCATAATCGCGTGGCCCCGCTCCCTTGCCGCTGCAATGAATATACGATCCGAAGGATCGCGCGGAGGGTGTCCGGGCAGGGACGATGAATCGATCAATACCGACGGCGGCAGTTCATCCAGAACTACGCCATCCACGGCCAGGAGCCGATCGAACCACACTCTCGGGGGAAGTGGCGAAGCGAACCGGCCACGCGCCGCCAGTAAGCCGATCTCCCAACCGGTGATCGGTGAGACGAAAATGGGTTCGTCTCGCCGCCTGGCATCCTGCAAGGCATTGACAGCAGCAGTGGAAACTCTCGCATCGGCCACCAGCCAAATAGCAGCGCATGTATCGAGAAGGATAGTCATCCGGGCAGCTTGCCCCAATCCGGGTCGTCGATCAGGTCAGCCCATTCCGGATCCGCCGGCTCGGTCAGATCTGTACCGGGGGCAATCCAGGTCACATCCTTGAGCGCACCGAAAATCGGATGCCGGTCCGACTTTCTCGCTTTTTCATCCGTCACCACCCTGCGCTTCGCCGTCCCGGTCGCCGAAGCCCGGCGGAAGACGAGCCTGCTGCGTTCGATATCGACGTGCTCGGTCTTGTAGCCCGCCGCCAGCCATTCATTTGTCATGACATTGTTCTTGGGATTGTTGCTCCACCAAGCGGGATGATTCTTAGAATTCGGCAGTTTGAAACCGAGCACCTTCTCGATCTCCGCGAAGGTCATCGGCACGGTTTCGCTGCCACGGCGTTCCAGGAACAACCGTATTGGTGCGTACTTTCCCATTATGTATCTCCTTCCCGGGAGACACACTTAATACACA
>DASZQY010000017.1:0-3272 GCA_035549395.1 Bauldia sp. | reverse complement strand
GGCATCGTCATCGAGCGCGGCATCATCCGCTTCCTCTACGGCCGCCCGCTGGAGACCCTGCTCGCCACCTGGGGCGTCTCGCTCATCCTCCAGCAGGCGGTGCGCACCATCTTCGGTCCCGACAACCAGCAGGTCGGCAATCCGTCCTGGATGTCCGGCGCCTTCGAACTCGGCCAGCTCACCATCACCTGGAATCGCCTCTGGATCGTGGTCTTCGCCGGCCTCGTCTTCGTGCTCCTGCTTGCCGTGCTGCGCTTCACCCGCTTCGGCCTCCAGATGCGCGCCGTCACCCAGAACCGCGCCATGGCCAGCGCCATGGGTATCCGCACACCCTGGGTCGATGCGCTCACCTTCGGCCTCGGCTCGGGCATTGCCGGCATCGCCGGGGTGGCACTGTCGCAGATCGACAACGTCAGCCCCAATCTCGGCCAGAGCTACATCATCGACAGCTTCATGGTCGTGGTCTTCGGCGGTGTCGGCAATCTCTGGGGCACGTTGATCGCCGCGCTCTCGCTCGGCGTCGCTAACAAGCTGCTCGAGCCCTTCGCCGGCGCCGTGCTCGGCAAGATCGTCGTCCTCGTCTTCATCATCCTGTTCATCCAGAAGCGCCCGCGCGGCCTGTTCGCGCTCAAGGGCAGGGCGGTGGAAGCATGATCGGCCGGTTCCTTTTCGGCGGCCTCGAGCGCTTCACCGCGGTCGCCATCGTCGTTATCCTGGCCGTCGGCGTGCTCGTTCCGGTGCTGAGTCTCTACGTGCCGGAGGGCAGCTTCCTGCACGTGCCCAGCTACGTCGTGCCCCTTGTCGGCAAGTACGTCTGCTACGCGCTGCTCGCTCTTTCGGTCGGCCTGATCTGGGGCTTCTCCGGCATCCTGTCGCTCGGCCACGGCGCCTTCTTTGCCCTCGGTGGCTACACTCTCGGCATGTACCTGATGCGCCAGATCGGCACGCGCGGCGTCTATGGCGACCCGGTGCTTCCCGATTTCATGGTGTTCATCAACTGGCACGCGCTGCCCTGGTACTGGTACGGCTTCAATCACTTCTGGTTCGCCGCGCTGATGACGGTGCTGGTGCCCGGTCTGCTCGCCTTCGTCTTCGGCTGGTTCGCCTTCCGCAGCCGCGTCACCGGCGTCTACCTGTCGATCATCACGCAGGCGATGACCTACGCGCTGCTGCTTGCTTTCTTCCGCAACGACATGGGCTTCGGCGGCAACAACGGCCTCACCGATTTCAAGGACATCCTCGGCTTCAACGTCCAGTCGGATTCGACCCGCGGCGTGCTCTTCTTCTGCTCGACGCTGGCGCTGGCCATCGGGCTCCTCATCAGCCAGGGCGTCGTCGCCTCGAAGTTCGGCAAGGTGCTGATCGGCATCCGCGACGCCGAGAGCCGCACCCGCTTCCTGGGCTACCGTGTCGAGAACTACAAGCTGGTGGTGTTCGTGCTGTCGGCGGTCATGGCGGGCATTGCTGGCGCCCTTTACGTCCCGCAGGTCGGCATCATCAATCCGTCCGAATTCGCGCCGGCCAACTCGATCGAGGCGGTGATCTGGGTCGCCATCGGTGGCCGCACGACGCTGGTCGGCCCGATCGTCGGCGCCATCCTCGCCAACTTCGCCAAGACTTACCTCACCACCGGTGTGCTCGCGGAGTACTGGCTCTATCTCCTCGGCGCGGCCTTCATCGCCGTCACGCTGTTCCTGCCCAAGGGCATCGTCGGCACGCTCGCCGATGCGCTGAGCCGCAAGCCGCGCACCCCGGCAAGCCCGACACCGGAGATGACGGCCGACACGCGCGAGGACCTGCCGCCGGCTGCGTCCAACCCGGCCGCGGCGGAGCAGGCGCCATGACGGAAAAAGCCGCCAACACGCTGCTCTACCTCGATGGCGTTACCGTCTCCTTCGACGGCTTCAAGGCCCTCAACGATCTGTCGCTGGTCATCGAGAAGGGCGAGATGCGCGCCATCATCGGCCCGAACGGCGCCGGCAAGACCACGATGATGGACGTCATCACCGGCAAGACGCGCGCCGATAGCGGCGACGTCTTCTTCGACGGCACCGTCGACCTCCGGCGCTTGGATGAAGCGGCCATCGCCACCCTCGGCATCGGTCGCAAGTTCCAGAAGCCGACGGTGTTCGAGAGCCATACCGTCGCCGATAATCTCGAACTCGCGCTGGCCGGCGGCCGCGGGCCGTTCCACGCCATGTTCGCCCACGTTTCTGCTGCCGCGAAGCGGCGCATCGACGAGCTGCTGGCGATCATCCGGCTGGAGGAGAGGCGCGATGTGCTGGCCCGCTATCTCAGCCACGGCCAGAAGCAGTGGCTGGAGATCGGCATGCTCCTGGCGCAGGAGCCCAAGCTCCTCCTCGTCGACGAGCCCGCTGCTGGCATGACCGACGCCGAGACCGAGGCCACCGCGATCCTGCTCAAGGACATCGCCCGGGAAAAATCCGTCGTGGTCGTCGAGCACGACATGGCCTTCGTCCGCTCGCTCGAGGTCAAGGTCACGGTGCTGCACGAAGGCAGCGTCCTTTCGGAAGGCACGCTCGACCACGTCTCCGCCGATCCGCGAGTCGTCGAAGTTTATCTGGGGCGATAGCTGATGATTCTCCCCCACCCGGATACGCGCCGCCCCCCATCCCACCCTCAACCGTCATCCCACCCTCGACCGTCGTCTCGGCGAAGGCCGGGATCCAGTAACCGCTGTCAGTGCGACATGATTCACACCGGTGGTTACTGGGTCCCTGCATACGCAGGGACGACATGGCTCGGAAAATCGCACCCATGCTGACCGCCGAAAACGTCGATCTCTACTACGGCGCCGCCCAGGCGCTCCGCCACGTCTCGATCACGGCGGAAGAGGGCAAGGTCACTGCCCTCATGGGCCGCAACGGCGTCGGCAAGACCAGCTTCCTGCGCGCCGTGGTCGGCGAGCAGCCGATCGCCGGCGGCTCGATCACCTTCAACGGCGTGCCCCTCGGCCGCATGGCGCCGCACGACCGCGCCCGCCTCGGTATCGCCTATGTGCCCCAGGGGCGCGACATCTTCCCGCTGCTGACGGTGCGCGAGAATCTCGAGACCGGCTACGCCCCGCTGAAGCGCGACGATCGCTCGATCCCGTCGGACGTGTTCGATCTCTTCCCGGTGCTGCGCGACATGCTTCGCCGCCGCGGCGGCGATCTCTCCGGCGGCCAGCAGCAGCAGCTCGCCATCGGCCGCGCGCTCGTCACCCGGCCGAAGCTCCTCGTGCTCGACGAGCCGACGGAGGGCATCCAGCC
>DASZQY010000016.1:0-4590 GCA_035549395.1 Bauldia sp. | reverse complement strand
GAAGGGTTGGGGTTCGCGCGAAGGGGTTCGCGCGGAGGTGTGGGTGACGAGCGCCGAACCGCTGGAGTGGGCTCCGCCGGCCGACGAGGCCGCGGGCGATTGCGAGGACGATGCGGCATTTGCCGCGCGCGCCCGCCGCTTGGGGCTGTCGTTCGTGCCCGCTGTCGATCTCGCGGAGAGCGCCGAGCCTTTTTCTCTCGCCGCCATCCGCGACGGCACCTTCGCCAAGTCGGCCGCCGGCGGCAGGATGGCCTACGTCGCCCCGCCCGAATCGCGCATGGCCGAGATCCAGCGCTGGCTTGCGGCATCGCCTGCGGCGCGTCCGTGGCTTCGCGTCGCTTCGCCGCGCGCCATCCGTGCGGCGCTGACGAAGTTATGGTCCGCCCGCCTGCTCGCCGATGCGGTCGGCCATCTCGCCGGCCGCCATCCCCGCCTGTCGGCCCGCCGCGTCGCCACCGCCGGGCAGGGGCTGTTCTGGTTTGTCGTCGCCGCGCTCATGGTGGTCGCCGCGGCGCGTCATCCCGAAGCCCTGCTTGTCGCCGTCAATCTCGTCGGCGCGCTGTTTTTCTTTGGCATCTCGACGCTGCGCTTCGTCGCCGCCGGCCGCATCCGCCACTCCGCCCCGCTGGCGGAGCCGTCGCCGTCCGGCATGGCGCCCGAGGACCGCCTCCCGGTCTACACCGTCCTCGTCCCGCTCTATCGCGAGGCGCACCTCGTCGATGAGCTGGTCGCCTCGCTGGATGCGTTGGATTGGCCGCGCCGTCGCCTCGATATCAAGCTCCTGGTCGAATCGGTCGATCCCGAGACTGTCGCCGCCGTCACCCGCGCCGTGCGTGATCGGCCGGCCTTTGAAGTGCTCGTCGTTCCGCAGGGTGGCCCGCGCACCAAGCCGAAGGCCCTGTCCTACGCGCTCCCGCTGGCGCGCGGCGAATATGTCACCGTCTACGACGCCGAGGATCGGCCGCAACCGCGCCAGCTCCGCGAGGCGCACGCCATTTTCGCCGCTTCGTCGCCGGACGTCGCCTGTGTCCAGGCGAGCCTGGCCATCGACAATGGCGCGCGCGGCTGGCTGCCGCTGATGTTCACCATCGAGTATGCGGCGCTGTTCGATGGCCTGCTGCCGCTGCTTGCCGCCGCGCGCATGCCGCTGCCGCTCGGCGGCACGTCCAATCACTTTCGCCGCGTCGCGCTGGAGGCGGTCGGCGGCTGGGATCCTTTCAACGTCACCGAAGATGCCGATCTCGGGCTGCGTCTCGCCCGCTTCGGCTATCGCGCCGTCACCGCCGATCTCGCCACCCATGAGGATGCCCCGGTCGGCTTTCGCGCGTGGTTCAATCAGCGCACCCGCTGGTACAAGGGCTGGGGGCAGACGTGGCTGGTGCACACCCGCTCGCCGTTCCGCCTCGTGCGCCAGCTTGGCGTGCGCGGGCTCGCCGGCTTTCTCCTCATCGGCACGGGATTGATCGTCACGTCGCTGGTCTATCCGGTGTACATCGCGACGCTCGCTGCTGCGGCCACCAATCCAGCGGCCTTGTGGGGTGAGGGCGATCTCGGTGCTGCGGCGATTCTCGGCGTCAACCTGTTCAATCTCGTCGCCGGCTATGTCGCCATGGCGGTGCTCAGCGCCCGTGCGCTCCGCCGCCGCGGCCGCATCGCTCCGGTGCGGAGTTATCTGCTGCTGCCGCTCTACTGGCTGTTGATGTCGCTCGCCGCCTACCGTGCCGCCTTCGAGCTTCTGCTGCGTCCCCACCACTGGGCGAAGACCCCGCACGCACGACACATCGGACAGTAGCGCCTACCGCTCCGCCCGCGCGAACACGTCCATCAGCTCGGCCACCTTCTTGCGCTGCTCGTCGGCGTCGCCGCTGCGGATGGCGCCTTCCACGCAGTGCGCCACGTGGTCGGCGAGCACGTCGTCCTGGATGCGCTTCAGTGCCGCGCGCACGGCGGAGATCTGCGTCACGATGTCGATGCAGTAGCGATCGGCCTCGACCATGCGGGTCAGTCCGGCGACCTGGCCTTCGACGCGGGCCAGCCGCTTGAGCACCGCGGATTTTGCGTCTTTATGCATCTTGATACCATACCCTGGTAGGGTATATATAGGCTCGTCTGCCTGTTCCGTCCAGTAATTTCAGCACGACTGCCCCGAGGGTTGACCATGACTGCCGCGCAAAGCCGTTCCGCCGCCTCTGCCGCGCCCCAGGCCGCCTTCGCCGTCGATCCGGTGTGCGGCATGAAGGTCGATCTGTCGAAGGACAAGCCGGTCTTCGCCTATGGCGGCGTCACGTATCATTTCTGTTCCGCCGGCTGTCGCACCAAATTCGCCGCCGATCCCGAGAAGTACATCGCGAAGGCCGCTGCCGCTGCGGCCGGCGATTCTCATCCTGCCGGCGCACATCATCACGATGCTGCTTCCGGCCATGCCGCTCACGACCACGCGGCTCCCGCTGGCCACGACCACGATCACGCACATGCGGCGCCGGTTGTGGCGTCCGCTCATGCCCCCGCGGGCGCCACCCTCTACACCTGCCCGATGCATCCCGAGATCGTCCGCGATGCGCCCGGCAGTTGCCCGATCTGCGGCATGGCGCTGGAACCGATGGTCGCCACGCCGGACGAGGGGCCGAACCCCGAGCTGAACGACATGACGGTCCGCCTCGCGGCCGCCATACCGCTGGCGGTCTTCTTCCTCGCCTACGACATGGCCGAGCACATCTTCGGCGTGAACCTGCTGCCGAAGCTGCCTCCCGATCTCGCCCAGTGGCTGGAGCTGATCCTTGCCATACCGGCGGTGCTCTGGTGCGGCTGGCCCTTCTTCCAGCGCGGCTGGCAGTCGGTCGTCACCGGCAACCTCAACATGTTCACGCTGATCGCGCTCGGCACCGGCGCGGCCTTCCTCTACAGCGTCGTCGCCGTCGTCGCGCCCGATCTGTTCCCGGCGAATCTCCGCGATCATCACGGCCTCGTCCCGCTCTATTTCGAGAGCGCCGCGGTCATCACGGCGCTCGTCCTCCTCGGCCAGGTGCTGGAGCTGCGCGCCCGTTCGCGGACCGGCGGCGCCATCCGCGCCCTGCTCAAGCGCGCGCCGGCCACCGCGCACCGCGTCATCGCGTCCGGCGCCACCGAGGAAGTCGCGCTCGCCGCCGTGGCGGCCGGCGATGTGCTCCGCGTCCGCCCGGGCGATCACGTTCCCCTCGATGGCGTCGTCGTTGCCGGCGCTTCCAGCGTCGATGAGTCTCTGCTCACCGGCGAATCCCTCCCGGTCGAGAAGCATCCCGGCGATCGCGCCACCGGCGGCACCGTCAACGGCACCGGCAGCTTCGACATGAAGGTCGATCGCACCGGCGCCGCCACCACGCTCGCCCGCATCGTCGCGCTGGTTGCCGAAGCGCAGCGCACCAGGGCGCCGATCCAGCGCCTCGCCGATCGCGTCTCCGCCTGGTTCGTGCCGGCGGTCATCGTCGTCGCGGTCGTCGCCTTCATCGCCTGGTTCGTGTTCGGACCGCAGCCGTCGCTGTCCGCTTTCGTCGCCGCGCTCAGCGTCCTCATCGTCGCCTGTCCGTGCGCCCTCGGCCTCGCCACGCCGATCTCGGTCATGGTCGCCACCGGCCGAGGCGCTTCGCTGGGCGTGCTGGTGCGCAATGCCGAGGCGCTGGAGCGGCTGGCCTCGGTCGATACCGTCGTCGTCGACAAGACCGGCACGTTGACCGAGGGCCGGCCCGAAGTCGCCGCCGTCGAAGCCTGGCCCGGCTTCTTCCGGGGCGACCTCCTCGCCCTCGCCGCGGCCGTTGAGCAGGGCAGTGAACATCCACTGTCCGCGGCCATCGTCCGCGCCGCTGCCGGCAAGAAGCTCCCGGTCGAGAAGGCGACCGCCTTCGCCGCTATCCCGGGCAAGGGCGTGCGTGCCACCGTCGGCGGCCGCCGCGTGCTCCTCGGCAACGCCGCGCTGATGGCGGAGGAGGGGGCGCCGCTGGCGGATTCCGCCGCCGCCCGCGCTGCCTCTGAGCATCGCCGCAACGGCGAAACGGTCGTCTTCCTCGCCGTCGATGGCAAGCCCGCCGGCTATATCGCCGTCGCCGACCCCGTGCGGCCGACCGCCGCCGCCGGCGTCGCCGCGCTGAAGTCGCTTGGCCTCGATGTCGTGATGGCGTCCGGCGATAGCCGCGCCACCGCCGAGGCCGTCGCTTCCCGTCTCGGCATCGGCTCCGTCCATGCCGAGGTGCTGCCGGAGGACAAGGCGAAGATCGTCCGCGATCTGCGTGCCGCCGGCCGGCGCGTCGCCATGGCCGGCGATGGCGTCAACGACGCCCCGGCGCTCGCCGCCGCCGATGTCGGCATCGCCATGGGCGCCGGCTCGGATGTCGCCATTGCCAACGCTGGCCTTACCCTGATCGGCGGCGATCTCGGCGGCATCGCCCGCGCCCGCCGCCTGGCGACGGCGACGCTCGCCAACATCCGGCAGAACCTGTTCTTCGCCTTCGTCTACAATGCGCTCGGCGTGCCGCTCGCCGCCGGCGTGCTCTACCCCTTCACCGGCTGGCTGCTGTCGCCGATGATCGCCGCCGCCGCCATGAGCCTGTCGTCGGTCTC
>DASZQY010000015.1:0-18032 GCA_035549395.1 Bauldia sp. | reverse complement strand
CCGCGCTCTTCGTCGCCGAGAATACCTGCACCGGTATCGACACCAGCGCGAGGCGGATCTGACCTTGCCAATAGGCGCGCGCAGCCATGCTCAGGACTCCTGGGAAACGCGAACACGCGGGGATTTGAATGACAACGCCGGGGCCCGGCGGCCGTTCCCGCACAAGCCAACAGGATACGCGTCCGCGGGTTAACGCTCAAATACTTGTCTGGAAAGGCGTTTCCGTTCGCGCTGTGTTCCGGTCAGAGACGATTGAAGGCTAGGGCGAGGCCGGCGCCGAAAATCCCGGTCCCATCCATCCGGCAAACGTATCCGCGACGTCCGCGTCAATCGCCTCCGCCGCGGCGATGTCAGCATCGCCGGCAGCCGTATCGGCATTCGGCCCCAGCTTGCGCGCGATCCCCCGCCCGTACAACGATGACGCAAACTTCGGACTGATCTTCAGCGATGCGTCGTAGTCGTCCTGGGCCGCCTTCGCATCTTGCCGCTTCAGGTCGACGAGCCCGCGGCTGCCGTATGCATGGGCGTCTTGGGAGTTGAGCTCGATCGACCGATCGCAATCGGCCTCCGCCGACTTGAGGTTGACGCCCTGGAGCGCGCGGTACCAGCAACGTGCGTTGTAGTAAGCGGCGTTTTGAGGATCGAGCCGGAGCGCCTGGTCGACATCGGCGATGGCGCGCTCGTAGTCCTTCTTCCCCTCATAGGCTGTGCCGCGGTGGATGTACGCGGCCGTAAATCTCGGATCGCGCCTGATCGCGTTGCTGAAGTCGGCGATGGCGTGGTCGTAGTCCTTCTCGCCCAGATACGCCAGGCCGCGGTTATCATACGAGGGCGCATACTTCGGATCGAGCCGCAGCGCCTCGCTGTAGTCGGCGATGGCGTGGCCGTAGTCCTTGTCGTCGAGATACGCGGCGGCGCGATTGAAGTATCCGGCCGGGTCCCTCGGAGAGAGCCGGATCGCTTCGTTATGGTCGGCTATGGCGCGGTCATAGTCCTTTTCGTGGCTGTAGGCATTGCCGCGGTCGGAGTACGCGATCGACAGGTCCTCCGCATCCAGCGTGCCCAGTTGAATGAGCGCCGTGCACGCGGCAATCCTGGCATCGTTCGTCGTGTGCTGATCCGCATTGGAGCAGTCGGCCCACAGTGCGTCGTTGTCCGCCCGCGCCGATTCATGCCCGGCTATGACGACCAGTATCGCCACCGCCATCGCAGCCGGCGCCGCCCATCCCGTTCGCATGATCTCGTCCCGCCCTTGCCAGCCTGAACAGTAGCAGCCGCGCTCGCATCCCGCCACAGTCGCCCGGATGCGCCACGCTCAGCGACGACCTGCACCGGCGATCATTTTTCAAATTTTGCCGCTTGACGCGGCACGGAGTTCGGGCATATGTAACCGATAAGTTAAATAACCAAACGGTTCAATAAGAGCTTGACGATGACCGCCGCCGACCGCCTCTCGACCACCTTCGCCGCCCTGGCCGATCCCACGCGCCGCGCCATCCTCGCGCGCCTGGCGCTGGGCGAGACCTCGGTCACGGAGTTGGCCGAGCCGTTCGATATGAGCCTTCCCGCCATCTCCAAGCACCTGAAGGTGCTGGAGCACGCGGGTCTCATCGCCCGCGGCCGCGACGCGCAGTTTCGCCCCTGTCGCATCGAGGCCACCGCCCTGAAGCCGGTCGACGACTGGCTGGAGGGGTATCGCCGGCTCTGGGAGGAACGGCTCGATCGCCTCGACGCTTACCTTCAGAAAGTTCAGCAGGCGGCGCCGAAAAAGCTCGCGTCGAAGAAGCCGCCACGGAAGCCCCGCGTCTGAATCCGCACAACAGGGAGTAAAAGCCATGACCACCGCGACCGCGAACCGCACCAAAATCGAAGTCTCCGCGACCGAGCCCGTCGCCGTCATCACCCGCACGCTCGACGCGCCACGCGACATCGTCTGGCAGGCCGTCAGCCAGCCGCAACACCTGACGCAGTGGTGGGGCCCGCATGGCTACATCAACAACGTCGCCATTTTCGATTTTCGCCCGGGCGGCAAGTGGCGGATCGAGCAGACTGACCCCAAGGGCAACCGGTACATCTTCCACGGCGAGTTCCGCGAGATCGCGGCCCCCGAGACACTCGTCCAGACGTTCGGCATGGAAGGCATGTGGGACGGCCGCTATGCCGTGGACAGCCTGACCCTGATCGCCGACGGCCAGCGCACGATCTATCGGGTCGTCTCCCGTTTCCCTGGCATCGCCGACCGCGATTTCATGATCGCCTCCGGCATGGAGAAGGGCATGAACGAGGGCTTCGAGCGCCTCGACGCCCTGCTCGCCGAGTTGTCCCGCAGCGCCGCCTGAGGATGCACGCGATGACCGCCAATCCCGCCGTCCGCCTGCCCGAGGCCGACCCGAACCAGATCGAGACTCCGGCCAATGAGCCGCTGCTCATCGTCAGGCGCACGTTCGACGCGCCGTGCCCGCTGGTCTGGGAGTGCTACACCACACCGGCCCACCTCGCTCATTTCTGGGGGCCGCGCGGCACCACCACCGTCGCCCGCGTCGATCTCAGGGTCGGCGGCGTGCTCCGCTTTGACTGGCGCTGGCCCGACGGCAGCGGCTTCGGCTACACCAGCGTCTACACCGAGATCGCGGCCCCGGCGCGCATGGTCTATCGCGACGCCCCCGAAGACTGGAAAGGCGGCCTCGACGGCCTCCCAACGCTGGAGCTGCTCACCACCATCGAGCTGAGCGAGGCCGCCGGCCGCACCACGATCAAGGTGACCGTGCGTTTCGCCTCGCTCGCCGTCCGCGACGAGAGCGTTCAGCGCGGCTTCGCCGGCATGGTGGTCAACGGCAACGACCGCTTCGCCGAATACCTCGTGACGCTGCCGCGCCGCGGCTGACGCCGAAATCGCCCCGAAGATCCTGAAAGAAAGAGGAGATCCCTCATGGCCGCCAAAGCCGCTCCCGTCGCCACCCCCGTCACGATCGTGATCGAACGCGATATCGACGCACCCCGCGCCCTCGTCTTCGAGGCATGGACCGACCCGAAGCATCTCGTCCACTGGTACAGCGCCGGCGGCGGCTGGACGACGCCGTTCGCCGATGTCGACCTCCGCGTCGGCGGTGAATTTCGTGTCGGTTTCGCCGATCCCGACGGCAAGCACGACTTCGTCTTCTGGGGCCACTACGACGAGATCGAGCCGCCCTCCCGCCTGGTCGCCACCATGGGCGACGGGCGTCCGATGTCCGTGACGCTGACCGAGATCGGCAAGAACCGCACGCATCTCCGGCTTGAGTTCGGGGCCGAAGGCACGAACAGCATCGAGCAGCAGCGCCATGGCTGGACTGCGATGGTCGTTAACCTCGAGCAGTATCTCGCCGCTCCGCCCGCGCCACAGAAGGAAGTGCTCTTCGAGCGCGTCCTCGACGCCCCGCGCGCCGCGGTCTTCCAGGCGTGGGTCGATCCGAAGCAGCTCGCGGAGTGGTGGGGGCCGGAGACGTTCACCATCGCGCGCGCCACGCTCGAGCCGCGCATCGGCGGGTCGCTGTTCATCGAGATGAAGGGCCCGGACGGCGCCCTCTATCCGATGAAAGGGCGCATCGTCGATCATGTCGACAACGAGCGGCTCGTCTTCCTCAACTGGATACTTGAGACCGCGCCGGGTGTCTTCGAAATGGAATCGGTGACTTCGATGGTCCTCGCCGATGCTGGCGCCGGCAAGACGAAACTGACCCTCCACCAGCGTGTCACGAAGGCGACCGACAAGGCGGCCTTTGCGCTCTTTGGCATGGAGGAAGGCTTCCGGCAGACCGTCGATAAGCTCGTCCGCTTTGTCGAGAAGCGGTGAGCGCAAGACGCTTATCGACGAGCTTGAGCAGCCGTCGCCGGGTAGCCGCACGGAACCACGACCAACCCTCCCTCAAGGGGAGGTTCGCACAGGTCTCCCCTCTCCCTTCGATGGGAGAGGGCTCTTCTCTTACTGAGCGGCAGCGAAGTTGGAGAAAGAGGGTGAGGGTGACATCGTCGATCGATCCGTCGCTGCACCTTCCGAGCCGGCCGCGTCGGCGAGCCCGCTACCTCACCTTGCGGCCATCGCAAATTCTCCTGCTATCATCACTCCATGACCAAGCGCGCGCCGCCCGCCAAATCCACCGCACCGAAGAAGAAGCCGGCGGTGGCGAAGCCGGCCGCTCCAGCGAAATCGCCCGTTTCCGGCAAACCCCGCCGCACGATCCCGGTGCATGCGCTGGCCGACGAGCGTGTGCATCTGGCGCTCGCCCAGCTCGGGCGGCTCCGCCAGGGCCAACTGAAGACCCTGTGCGGCAAGGTCGCGGTCAGCGAGCTGTCGCCGTTCGCGCTCGCCGGACCCAAGGCCGAGCGTTGCCGCACCTGCTTCGGCATGCTCGACGCCGAGGGCCAATACCGGCCGGCCTGAATCCACGCTCTGGACGCCACCGGCCACTTCGGGAAAGATCGCACCGCCACGGCGGGAGCGACTGATCGATGAACGGCGCCGAGAGTCTGGTCCGCACGTTGCTGGCGTGCGGCGTCGATACGGTCTTCGCCAACCCCGGCACGAGCGAGATGCATTTCGTCGCGGCCCTCGATCGTGTGCCGGGCATGCGCGTCGTGCTCGCCACCTTCGAGGGGGTCGTCGCCGGCGCCGCCGATGGCTACGCCCGCATGTCGGGCAAGCCGGCGGCCACCCTGCTCCACTGCGCACCGGGCCTCGCCAACGGTCTCGCCAATTTCCACAATGCCCGGCGCGGCCACGTCCCGATCGTCAGCATCGTCGGCGATCAGGCCACCTACCACAAGCCGTTGGACCCGCTTCTCGCGGCCGACACCATCGGCTTCGCCTCGGGCGTCTCGGCATGGGTGCGCACCGCGCATCATCCGAGCCAGGTCGGTGCCTACGCCGCCGAGGCCGTGCAGGCGGCCACCGCCCCGCCCGGCGGCGTCGCCACTCTCATCCTTCCTTCGGATGCCTCGTGGAGCGAAGGCGGCGCTGTTGCCGGGCCGTTGCCGTCCTTCCCGCCGGCGCCGGTCGAGGAATCCGCCATCGCCGATGCGGTCACGACGCTCCGTTCCGGCGAGGCTACCGTCATCATCCTCGCCGACGCGGCGCTCCGCCGGCCCGCCATCGACAACGCCGCCCGCATTGCCGCCGCGACCGGCGCGCACCTCATCTCCGAGACCTTCAACACGCGCGCCGCTCACGGCGCCGGACTGCCCGACATCGGTCGCATCCCCTACCCCATCGATGCCGCGCTGGCGGTGCTTGCACCCTATCGCCACGCCATCCTCGTCGGCGCCCATGATCCGGTTGCCTTCTTCGCCTATCCCGGCAGGCCCGGACGGCAGTTGCCCGCCGATGCCCGCGTGCACGTGCTTGCCCGGCCCGAGGAAGACGGTGTTGACGCCCTCGCCCGGCTGGCGGCGGCGCTCTCGGCGCCGCCGGCGGCCATGCCGGCCCGACCGCGCGCGGTACCGGTTTCCGGCGCGGTGACGCCGCAGGCCTTCGCGCAAACGCTCGCCGCGCTGCTCCCCGATAACGCCGTCGTCGTGGATGAGGCGCTGACGTTCGGCTTTCCGCTCTACGCCGCAACCGCCGCTGCCGCGCCGCATGATTGCCTGCAGCTCACTGGCGGCGCCATCGGCGATGGCCTGCCGATGTCGACCGGCGCCGCACTCGGCGCGCCCGGCCGGCGCGTCATCGATGTCCAGGCTGATGGCTCCGCGCTCTACACCGTCCAGGCTCTGTGGACGCAGGCGCGCGAGAAGCTCGACGTCACCACGGTCGTTCTCGCCAACCGGCGCTACGAGATCCTGTTCGGCGAACTGGCCGGCGTCGGCGCTGCGGCCGGCCCAGCCTCGCGCGCGCTGTTCGGCCTCGGCCGTCCCGACCACGACTGGGTGAAGCTCGCCGCCGGCTTCGGCGTCGAAGGCGCCCGCGCCGAAACGATGGAGCAGTTTGCCGATCTGTTCATGACAGCCAACCGCCGCTCCGGCCCATTCCTGATCGAGCTGGTCATTCCTTAGCCGGCGAACTTTACCGCCGCTTTCGCTCCCGGCGCCGCGAACGCCAGCAGCCGTTCGCCTTCCTCGGCCAGCGCATCGCGGGAGCCGCGCGCCAGTCTGCCGAACGGCTCCAGCGTCAACGTCGCCGTGCCCCTGCTCTCGGCGATCTTCCAGTAGCCGGCGGCGAACCCATCGACCAGGAACGCCTTCGCCCAGCCGTCGGCCGGCGGAGGGGCGCCCGCGGGGACGATCCGCTCGCGATTGGCGAAGCCGAGAACCGCGTTGTCGTAGGTCGGCAGAAAGCGCGGCGGCGCAGGGGTCGCCTCATCCGGTCGCGGCGCATAGGGCAGATCGAACAGCTCGCGTCCGCCCGCGTCGCGAAAGGTTACCAGCCTCGACCTGAGCTTCTCGAAAATTGGGCCGAGCTGCGTCAGGCCCGACCATGCCTGCGCGTCCATGATGCTTGCCGGCCCGAACGCCGCCAGATACCGCAGCACGATTGCCGCCGCTGACGGCCGCGACCGCACATCTTTGCCCAGCCAGGCCCTCGCCGTCGTCAGCTTCGGCGCGCCGCCTTTTTCCCACAACCCGCGCGGCGGCACCTGCACCAGCGGCTCGCTGTACTGGAACACATACGACACCGCGTGCGCGGGTACCTGCGGATGCGCCTCCGCGATCACCTTGCGCAATGCCGTCAGCGTCATCGGCGTCTTCGCCACCGCACGGCGCGCCGTCTCGATCACCGGGCCGAGGTCCATCCCCTTCGTCTCGCGGGCGAAGGCTGTTCCCGCGAGCAGGCGCGTGATCGCCGGCTGGACGAGCGGCCGCAGCGTCAGGGCGTCGGGCGCGCTCATCAGGTGGAGCGTGCCGCGCATCGCTGTCATGCGCACGGCTTTGCGCCCGCCGATCAACGCTTCCAGTTCCGTCGGATGGAATCCGGCGAGACGGGACCAGAGGCCGAAATAGGGGTCCACCGGCACCTGTGCCTGCATGCCGACCAGATGCTCGACGGCCGCGAGCGCGGGCAAAGCGGTGCGCTCGAGCAGCATCTGGCGTGCCAGCAGCGCGCGGTTCAATGCCCTCGGGTGGAGGATCGTCGCGGCTGTGGATTTGCCCATGGCGGCAAGCTATCACCAGCATGGTCAGGTGCTGTCAGCACTGTCGCCCCGTCGCCGCCAACCATTCCTTAAGCAAGAGTTGCGGCAACGTTTAGTGAACGTTGGCAAATTTCGCCATAGGGTGGCGCTCGGAGGAGACTGATTCGGCCGATGCCCGACCCGTCGCTCGAACCGAATGCCGCGGCCATTGTCGCCGTTCGGCGGCTTGAGATAGCCGCGCTTTCCGTCATTTCCGCGATTGCCGTCGCGACTCTTCTTTTCTGGTCGTTTCCGGCGCTCGGTCAGTACGGCCCGTCCGGCTGGCACGCGATGCGGCCGTTCACGGCACTGTGGATCCTCGGTGTCGTCATCAGTCTGGCTCTGTCCGCGCCACATCTTTCGCCGGCTGCGCACCGCGCGAGCGCCATCCTGGGCGTCGTGCTGTTCCTGATACCGATGGTCGTGCTGCTGACGTACGCCGGCCTGTTGCCCTATCCCGCGGCGTTACCGTCGCGTGCGTGGCCGCAGAGTGTAATTGCCTCGGCCCTCACCTCGCTCACGCTGCCCTTCATCCGCGCGCCAAGCGGCTGGCGCGCTTGGATCGCCGATCTCAGCGCGATCGGCGCCGTCGGCGTCGCGCTGCTCGTTTTCAGCAGCTTCGCGTTCGACGTGATCGAGTTCGTCGGCATCGGCAACACCAACTACACGGCGCCGCAGATCCTGTGCTGCATCATCCTTCTCGTGCTGGTCGCCGTCGGCCGGCGCGCACAGACCGGCGGCCTCTTCGCCATCCTTCTCGATTCCGGTCTGGGCACGCGCCTGGCGCGGATCCTGCTGCCCTACCTCCTGCTCGTGCCGTTCGTTCTGTTCGTGGCGTTGCGCAAGCTGGCCGAGATCGGCTTCATCTCGGTCATACAGGCGATGGCGATAGCCGTCCCGCTGGTCGTCCTGGGCATGGTCGCTGCGGTCGTGTGGATTGCCCGCTCCACCAACCAGGTCGAGGACGATCTCCGCCACCAGTCGCTGACCGACGGCCTCACCGGCGTGCTCAACCGTCGCGGCTTCGATGCGGTCGCCAAGTATGTGCTGCGCTCCGCCGAGCGCGCCGGCACGCCCGTCACGGCCTTCTTCTTCGATCTCGACAATCTCAAGCGCGTCAACGACGACCATGGCCACAACGTCGGTTCGGCGTTGATCCGCATCTTTGCCGGGCTTCTGGTCACGACCTTCCGGCGCAGCGATCTCGTCGCCCGCATGGGCGGCGACGAGTTCGTCGTGCTGGCCGCCGCGCCTGCCGCTTCCCTCGCCACGCTGATCGAGCGGCTGCAGGCGGCAGTGGCCGAAGCCAATAAGTCGGCGATCCTGCCCATACCGATCGCCTACAGCGTCGGCTACTCCGAGCTGCTGCCGAACTCGGCCGACGACATCGAGCGGCTGCTCGCAGCCGCCGATGCCCACATGTACGCCGAGAAGTCCCGCAAGCGCGCTGCCTGAGCGGGCCCGCCGTCTACGCCACCCGTTGCCCCGAAACGCGCCGCCGCTCCTCGACCGCGTCGGCCAGCCGGTGCAACACCGCCACCGTCGTGTCCCACCCGATGCAGCCGTCGGTGATGCTCTGGCCGTAGACTAGCGGCTGTCCCGGCACCTGGTCCTGGCGGCCGGCGACGAGGTTGCTTTCGATCATCACGCCGATGATGCGCCGGTCGCCGGCGGCGACCTGGCTCGCCACCGCATCCATCACCAGCGGCTGGTTCTCCGGTTTCTTGCTCGAGTTGGCGTGGCTGGCGTCGATCATGATCGCCGCTCTCAGCCCTGCCTTCGCCAGCTCGGCCGCGGCGCTCTCCACGCTCACCTGATCGTAGTTCGGGTGCTTTCCGCCGCGCAGGATGATGTGGCAATCGTCGTTGCCGGTCGTTGCCGCGATCGCCGAACGGCCGTCCTTGGTCACCGCCATGAAGTGATGCGGCACGGCCGCCGATTTCACCGCGTCGATCGCGATTCTCACGTTGCCGTCGGTGCCGTTCTTGAAGCCGACCGGGCACGACGAACCCGAGGCCAGCTCGCGGTGGATCTGGCTTTCCGTCGTGCGCGCGCCGATCGCCGCCCACGCCACCAGGTCCGCGATGTACTGCGGGATCGTCATGTCGAGGAACTCGCAGGCCGCCGGCAGGCCGAGGTTGTTGACATCGAGCAGCACGCGGCGGCCGGTGCGCAGCCCCTTGTCGATCGCGAACGACCCGTCGAGGTCGGGATCGTTGATCAGCCCCTTCCAGCCGACGGTCGTGCGCGGCTTCTCGAAATAGACCCGCATCATGATTTCCAGCGTGTCGCCGAGGCCGCGCCGGACCTCCGCCAGCCGCCGCGCGTAATCGATCGCCGCCACCGGGTCGTGGATCGAGCATGGGCCCACGATCACCGCCAGGCGATCGTCGCGGCCGGTGAGGATCTGATGGAAGGCCTTGCGCCCCTCGCTCACGGTCACCGTCGCGGTGTCGCTCCGCGGTAGCTCGCCGATCACCTCGGCGGGCGTCGAGAGGGCGTGGATCGCGCTGATCCTCAGGTCGTCGGTTGCTGGCACGGTAGTCTCCTTGGTTTCTCGGAGGGCCGGCGGCAACAAAAAAGCCGCCAGTTCCTGGCGGCTGCGGGGATGTTTGGCTTCTTGTCTGGTGGTTCTAGACCAAGCGCGCGTCCCTGCCTCCGCCGGAGAGCGGATAGCTAAACCAATAGCCAAAATAGGTGGCGTTGCGCGTCATGGTGCCCTGCATATAGCGGCAGGCCCGCGGTTTGTCACGCGGGGCTTGCGACCTTTGCTTGCGACGCCGGCCATGTTGCGCGCCGATCACAGTGTGCGCCAGCCGCCACTGCCACCACCTGTCAGCGGGCGAGCCTATCTCTTCCTTGCATCGTCACCAGAGGAGAGAAGCCCGTGTCCAGCTTGAATTTCGTGCTCGCCTACGTCGCCGACGTGCCGAAGAGTGCTGCCCTCTACGGCAAGATTCTCGGCCTCCAGCCGGTCGAGTCCTCGGCGAGTTTCGCCATGTTCGTCCTGCCCAACGGGCTCCAGCTCGGGCTGTGGGCTAGCCATGATGTGCAACCGGCGGCCAATCGGCCGGGCGGCATCGAGCTTGCCTTCACCGTGCCCGACGAGGCCGGCGTCAACGCCGCGGTCAAGGATTGGCGCGGCCTTGGCCTCACCGTCCTCCAGCCGCCGACCTTCATGGACTTCGGCTTCACCGCGACGCTCGCTGACCCCGACGGCCATCGCCTCCGCGTCTTCGCGCCGGGCGCCACCGCGACGCACTCGCGCGCCGCGATGGAAGGCGCTGCCGCATGAAGTGAGCAACGTCGCGAACGGCGGGCTCCGCCGCTCCACGACCCCGCCACTCACAACCCGCTATTCACCATTCACCATTCACCGTTCACCGTTCACTACTCACCATTCACCGCTTCCTACTCCTGCTCCGGCACGCCCTGGCTGGCGCGCCATTCCTTGACCAGGATGGCGCGCCGCCTGGGATAGCGCTCGCCGGTCGCCACCAGCGAGCGGATCCGGTCCGGACGGAAGTGGCGGAACGCCTCGCGCAGTTCGCACCAGGCGGCGACCATCTGCTTGCCCTCGTAGAAGGCGAGCGCGATCGGCCAGATCACGCGCTCACTGTCGCGTCCGTTCTCGTCGCTGTAGCCGATCCGCAGCTTGTGCTCGCGCCGGATCGCCTCGCGTAACGGCTTCAGCGCCGGCAGCTCCGCCGCGCGGCTCGGCGCCACGAAGAAGCCGGTCGCGGCGATGGTCTCACGCAGGTCCTTCGGCGCCGCCGCGGCGATCTTGGCCAGCGCATTCTGTGCCGATTGCGCCAGCGACCGGTCGCCCTGCCGTGCCACCAGGCGCACGCCGAGCACCAGCGCCTCCAGCTCGTCCTCGTCGAACATCAGCGGCGGCAGGAAGAACCCTCCCCTGAGCAGGTAGCCGAGCCCTGCCTCGCCATCCACCGGCGCGCCGAGCCCGATCAGGGTCTGCACGTCGCGGTAGATCGTACGCACCGAGACCGACATCTCCGCGGCGAGCGCCGCGGCCGTTACCGGACGACGGTGACGCCGGAGCGCGTCCATAAGTGTCAGCAGCCGTTGGGTACGGCCCATGCGCGGCGATTCCTTTGCGGCGCGCCTATTTTACCGCTTCGCGCGACAGGTCCCTACCGCGCCGACCGTCGCGAACCGAAGAAAGATCGCCGATCGTCGCGAAGCCCCATCCGCGCTGCCTGAAACCAGGCGAGCTAGTTCGCGCGACTGAGGATGATCTTTCCCGCGGCGACCCCTTTGATAAAGGTCTGCATGTTTTTGCTATCGATTTCGATCAGCGAATTTTCGTTGACCAGCGTCGATGCCAGTTCCCTGAAGTGGTCGACCACGAACTCGATTTTGTACCTCAGAGCGGGCGACAGCGGATCAAGGACGCAGGATAAATTCTGAAATCTGAACGTGTCTGCGATTGGATTGCCGAGGCCAAACACCAGCACTGTTCCTTCGTCGCCATGATCCTCGAGCCGAACGGCGGGGCAGGAAGCCAAAGCCTTCGCCGCCTTTCCCACGTCAGCGTCGATTAGCAGCTCCATATCTGCGAAGTCTCCACGGCCTTGGTCGAATTGCCCCATGACGATGAAATTGATCGGAACAAGTTCGCCGCTCGGCTGCTCGATCAAGGAGTTGAAGGTGTAGATCGTGTCCGGATGGATCTTCGGGTGATCGTCGCGAGCAGCGATGTGAATAATGTACGGCGGCGGCGCGACGGGAGTGCCCTTCGGCAAGTCGGCGACATTGGGCAGCGAGTAAAGCTCGGCGAACTTCTTGACGGTGTCGACCGTCAGCTGGTCGGGCTTCGCTTCGTTGGGGAAATCGCGACACAGGATCGCTTGCTGGCGCGTATCCGCGTCGATGGCTCCGGTCGCGGGACTGGTCAGGCAACCCAGCTTGCTTAAGGATTCCTGCAGCTGTTTTACCAGCGCCGTCTCCTCGAGCCCATACAGGGTGGCGTTCTCGCTCACGACGATGTTGCGCATCTTCATGTTGATGCCGTCGGGCTGAAGTTTGACAAACTCCGCATGGCCCGTTTCCTTGGCGCGCGAACCGTCGCCAAGGAGCGCCGGCCCGAGGAGGAAATTGATCGTCTTGGGATCGTGGACCGTTCCTGGCAGACACTCGTTCTGCACGTAGCATTGCGTCTGCTTGGTGGTCGCGACGCCCTCCGCGAGATAGACGACGCGATCGTCGCAAGTGACCTTTACCCAGCCGGTGCTGTCGTTGGCCCAGTGGACTTTCATCGAAAAGTGGACCCACTGGCCGAAGGCGCTCGGCGGGGCGCACTCCTTGCCCATGAAGGTGTAGCCCTTGGTCGCGTCGAGCTTCAGCATGTAGATGAAGTCTTTGCGGTACGGTCCTTCCCAGGTCGCAATTCTAAGCTGGCTATCCCATCCACCTGGCCGGTAAGGCAGTGCCTCGTTCCCGGTGCGGTACAGGCCGGGGTAGACGAATCCCGGATCGGTCCACACGTCGAACGCATACTCGAAACTCTCACCGAGTTTGGCATCGCGCGTTCGGTGAATATTGCCGTGTACGCTCCGCGTGCTGCAGTCGGTTTCGCTGGCCAGGGCGAGCTTGACGGTCTTGTTGCAATCGCCTGGGGTTATATGGAACGTGGTCACGCCGTCTTGCGTGACAGGCTGCGATTTTGGGCCGTTGAGGTGGTAGACGTCGAAGCCTGGCGGGGCTGATCCGGCGGCGAATGCACCGGAACCGGCAGCAATTGCGAGTGCTGCGCCAAAGGCAACTGCCAGGCACACCCGTAAGGTCATCTTCCCCTCCCCCTGAGAGCTTGATGCTATACTATTTTCGCGGGTTCCATCCAGATGGCACGCGCCGCGGCCGTGGTTCTGGGCGTTGTCGCTTCTATTACGGTCATGCGGCCGCCAGCCGCGTGCGGCGCTCGCGGCCCAGTTCGGCGAAAGCAAGCAGCGCGGCTGGCACGAGCATGCAGAGAGCCAGCCACGGCAATCCGGCGTAGCCGGAGCCGTGCTCCAGTGCCGTGGCGCCGGCCGCGGCGCCGATCGCGATGCCGACGTTGAAGGCGCTGGAGATCAGCGTCGACGCCAGGTTCGGGGCATCGCGGGCGGCGTTCAGGATGCGCGTCTGGAGCGGCGTCGCGATCAGGGGCACCCCGGCGATCGTCCACACGAACAGCGCGACCGTCGCCACGATCGGTCCCCCGACGACGAACGGCAGCAGCGCGTTGATCGCCAGCTGGACCACGGTGATGCCGAAGACCGACGGCAGCAGGCGCCAGTCCGCCAGCCGGCCGCCGATCAGTATTCCCGCGACCGAAGCGACGCCGACCACGGCGAGCACGATGGGCAGCCAGTCGTTCGGCACATGCGCAGCCTCGAGCAGCAGCGGCGCGATGAAGGCGAAGACGCCGAAGTACGCCGTCGCGGCCAGCACGACGATGGCCAGCGACGTGTAAACGGCAGGCCGCCCGAGCGCCCTTATCTCGGCGGTGATGTTCGGCCCGCGGTCGGCATCGGTGGCCATGCGCGGCACCAGCGCGGCGATGCCGGCGAGCGAAACCACGCCAAGCGCCACGATCGCCCAGAACGCCACCCGCCATCCGAAGGCGCCACCGATCGCCGTCCCGATGGGGATGCCGAACACGTTGGAACTGGTGATGCCGGCAAGGACGATGGCGATGGCCCGTCCGCGCCTTTGCTCGTCGACCATCTCGGCAGCCGCGACACTGGCAAAGCCGATCAGCCCGCCATGCGTTATCGCGATCACGATGCGCGCCCCTATCAGCCAGCCGTAGCTCGGCGCCAGCGCGCACAGTCCGCTGCCTATGATGAACAGTCCCATCAGCCCGAGAAGCGTTGCCTTGCGCTCGAAGCCGGCGGTGAGGATCGCGACTATCGGGCCGCCGACGGCAACCCCTGCCGCATACGCGCTGATCAGATATCCGGCGGTTGGAATGGTGACGCCGAGATCGGCCGCCACGCGCGGCAGCAGCCCCGCGATGATGAATTCGCTCGTCCCGACCGCGAAGGTAGCGAGCGCAAGCGCAAAGATAGGCAATGGCATGAGGCGGTCGCCCGAAGGCCTCATCGTTCGGAGGTCGGCAGCGGAATCGCGGCCGAGGCCGAACCTAGCACATCGGAAAATTCGCGCCTTGGTTGCGCTCAGATCAGCCCGGCGACGATGGCCGCGACAAAAAGGAAGGCGGCGGCGGTCAGCGCGAGGGCGAGCTGCTGGCTGGCGATGAGACGCATGGCGGGCCTCCTTCCTGTGCCAAGAGTTCGTCGTAGTTTGCCGCCTCGTCGTCCGGCGCGACAGGCACGGCGATCCAATCTTCGGGTTTGTCACAGAAAAGCGTCCTTTCGGCGCCACGTGATTGGCGCCGGCCGGCAGCGCGGTTGTCACATCCGGCGGGCGCTGCTTGTATGGCCGAAGCCCTGCGGGTCCCCTTGAGATGCAGCCTGTCCTGATTGCCTTTCGCGATCGCATCTTTGCCGTCGAAGCACCGGCGGGCATCGCGCGCGACGTCGCTGCCTTCTTCCAGCTCTGCGCGCCCGAAATGCGGACCGCGGCAGCGGTGCCGGTAGCAATAGCGGAGAGCGGCGATGGCAGCTTCACGCTGGCCTTGGCCGGCCGTGTCGCGGCCGCCGGCCTCACGCGCGGCGATGTCATCGCGGAGCTGGCGCAGGCTATCGGCGGCGCGGCATACGCGGCGCAGCCCGATGTCGCTCTCAGCGCGGCGGCCGTCGGCTGGGGCGAGCGCGCCGTCCTCATTCTCGGTCACGGGGGCAGCGGCAAGTCCTCGCTGGCCGCGTGGTTCGTCGAAAATGGTTTTGCCTATTTCGCCGATGACAGCGTCGTGCTCGGCGAGGATGGCGTGCTGACCGGGTTTCCCGCCGCGATCAACCTGCCGGCCGCGACGCTAGGCAACGCGATTGACCTCGCAGCGGTGCACTCGGCAGCGACCCTGCCTTCCGGCGGGCGTGTGCTGGTCCAGCCGGCGCGCACGTGGCTGGCTACTCCTCCGGCGGGGCGTGTCGGGCTCATCATCGATGTCAGCTATCGGCCGGGCGCCGATCTGCGCATCGAGCCTTTGCCCGCCGCCGACCTCGCGCTGCGTCTGTTCGAAGCGGCCCGCCGTGCCGTGACGCCGGGCGATCCGGGCTACGCGTCGATCGCCGCCCTCGCCGTTGCGGCGCCGGCGCTCGCGCTCGGCTATGGCGCCTATGCCCAGTTGTCCGGCGTGCTCGATTTCCTCGCCCGTGCCGCGATCGAAACGGCGGCCGCGCCCGATGAGTTCGCCTTGTTCCTGCGCGCCCTGCCGGGCCGCCCGGCGGATGCCACGCCAGGTCCGGCCAAGGTCTATCCGGTCCCGCAAGCCTCGACGCGCCGCTTCAGCCCGAAGCTGACGATCGGAATGGCAACTTACGACGACTATGACGGCGTCTACTTCAGCCTGCAGGCAATGCGCCTGTATCACCCGGAGATACTCGATCGCGTCGAGTTCCTGGTGGTCGACAACCACCCCGATGGCATCTGCGCCGAGCCGCTGAAGGCGCTGGAGAACGCGATCCCCAACTACCGCTACCTGCCGTTCGCCGCCAATAGCGGGACGGCGGCCAGCCGCAACCTCATCTTCGCCGAAGGCGGTGGGGAGTTCACGCTGTGCATGGATTGCCACGTCCTGTTCGTGCCGGGGGCGCTTGCCCGCCTGCTGGCCCACTTCGACCAGCACCCCGACACCGCCGATCTGTTTCAGGGGCCGCTGGTCGGCGATGACCTGCGCACGCTGATGACGCATTTCGATCCGGTCTGGCGCGCCGGCATGTACGGCATCTGGGGACACGATCCGGCCGGCGACGATCCCGACGCCCCGCCGTTCGAGATCGCCATGCAGGGGCTTGGCGTATTCGCCTGCCGGCGGGCGGCGTGGCTGGGCTTCAACCCGCTGTTCTCCGGCTTCGGCGGCGAGGAAGGCTACATCCACGAGAAGTTCCGACAGGCCGGCCACCACACCTTCTGCCTCCCGTTTCTGCGCTGGATGCATCGCTTCCAGCGGCCTCTCGGCCCGCCTTACCGCAACACGTGGGAAGACCGCTGCCGCAACTACACCATCGGCCTGCGGGAGCTGCACCTGCCGACAGCCGGGATGGAAGCGCATTTTGCCGAGGTGCTCGGCCGCGAGAATGCCGAGCGCATCTTCGCCGTCATCCGCCGGGAGCTGGACGATGTCCGCGACGCCGCCGAGTAGACCGCACAGGCGGCTCGCAACGTTTGGCCGCATCCCAATAGCGGCCTGCTCATGGCCGTGACGACGCCCGCACGAAAAGCCAGGCCAGGCGGACGCGGAAAGCGCGCTCCGCCGCCAGCCGTGGCACCGGCCGCATTCATCCGCGAGAACACACGCCTCGCGGCCGTCCCGGTGGTCCCCACCATTCGCTTGCACATGGCGCATCAGGCGACCGGCCTCTGGCGACTGGCGGCGGAAAGCGGCGACCCGGACCCGCCGCCGCCCTACTGGGCTTTCCCATGGGCAGGCGGCCTCGCGCTCGCCCGCTACCTGACGGATCACCCGGAAGCCGTTTCGGGCCGGCGCGTCTTCGATCTCGGGTCTGGTTCGGGTCTGGTGGCGATTGCCGCTGCCAAAGCGGGGGCGACGCACGTCAGCGCCGCAGACATCGATCCCTATGCCCTCGGCGCGATTCCGCTCAACGCCGCCGCCAATGACGTCAGCATCGAGGTTGTCGCGGGCGACGTCACCCGCGCAGCGCCGCCGCCTGCCGACATCCTCACGGTCGGCGATCTGTTCTACGAGCGCCCGTTGGCACGGCGCGTCTCTGCGTTCCTCGACCGCTGCCGGGCGGCCGGCATGACGGTCCTGGTCGGTGATCCCAGGCGCCGCTACCTGCCGACCGGGCGCCTCACCAAGCTCGCCGAATATGTCGTGCCGGATGTGGGCGAGGTGGAAGCCGCCGCCCGCAACCCCAGTGCTGTCTTCGCCTGGACCTCAATCCGCGAGTAGTTGCTCGACTGCCCCCACACACCGGGCCAGCTTCGCAGCCCGTCACTCCTTCTCCACTTTCCGCGCCCACCCGTTCCCTGTTCGTTCTTGCCAATCCTGCCGCGGTTTGGCATGAGCCTGTGGATAGTGGCCCGGCGGCGGCCAGGGCCGAGTCGGCGGCGGCCGCGCCGCCTTGTTTCCGCGCCGCGAGAGCATAGATTTGGGTCGCGGCGCCAGCCGCGCTCCCGCACGCATTGGACCCGACGATGGCTGAGAAGACGGCCCGCGCCCCCCTGCCCTCCGGCAAGTTCATCTCCATCCGGGGTGCGCGCGAGCACAACCTCAAGAACATCGATCTCGACCTGCCGCGCGACAAGCTGATCGTGCTCACCGGCCTGTCCGGCTCGGGCAAGTCGTCGCTCGCCTTCGACACGATCTACGCCGAGGGCCAGCGCCGCTACGTCGAATCCCTCTCGGCCTACGCCCGCCAGTTCCTGGAGATGATGCAGAAGCCGGACGTCGACCAGATCGACGGCCTGTCGCCCGCCATCTCGATCGAGCAGAAGACGACCAGCCGCAACCCGCGCTCGACCGTCGGCACGGTCACCGAGATCTACGACTACATGCGCCTCCTGTTCGCGCGCGTCGGCATCCCCTATTCCCCGGCGACCGGCCTGCCGATCACCAGCCAGACCGTCAGCCAGATGGTCGACCGGGTGCTCGCCCTGCCGGAAGGCACGCGCCTCTACCTGCTCGCGCCGATCGTGCGCGGCCGCAAGGGCGAATACCGCAAGGAGCTCGCCGAGCTGCAGAAGAAGGGCTTCCAGCGCGTCAAGATCGACGGCACCTTCTACGAGATCGCCGAGGCGCCCAAT
>DASZQY010000014.1:0-21009 GCA_035549395.1 Bauldia sp. | reverse complement strand
ATTCATCAGGAACCCATCGATCTCGCGCCTCATCGGTATTGGCACCTGGCCGATCGATCGCATGAGCTCCACCGTCGCGCGCAAAGTCGCCTCGCTCGTCCACGGTGCCGGAACTACCTCACAGGCCGGAACGAGAAACGGTGGATTGATGGGATGCACCACGATGGTGCGTTCGCGGGCGGTGCAATCAGCTGTGAACGTCGAGGGGAGCAGCGCCGACGTCGAGCTGGCGACAATCGTATCCGGAGCCGCAAGCTTCGTGATCGCCTTGAAGGCGGCGATCTTGTCGTCGAGGCGTTCCGGCGTGCTCTCCTGGACATAGTTGGCGCCATCAAGTGCCACATCCATCGTCGCGCATGGCACGAGCCGGCCGATGACGTCCTCCTTCTTCCATCCGTTAAGCAGGTCGTTTTCAGCCAGAGCATCAAGGATAGGTTCGATGTAGCCGACCGCACCATCGACAGCGGCCGGGTTTGCGTCCCAGAGGCGCGTCTCATGGCCGGCGCGCGCGACGCAGATTGCCCACGCGCGCCCGATAAATCCGGTCCCGATGATCGCAACTTTCTTCATGCCCGTTCCTCCCTCACCTCAACGCGAATCCGCCATCTATCACCAGTCTGCGCCGGTGACGAACGCGGCGGCGTCGGAAGCCAGTTTCATGAACAGCAGCACGCCGGAGCTCAGATATGCCAGTACAGGCTTGGCAAGAAGCCACCTGGCTTCATCGCCCGGGGTGAGCGCATAGGTGACGGCGAGCGCTGCCGGTGCGCGCTACGGCAGAGATGTCTGCAAGACGCGCCAAAGACGCCGGAAATGCCGCGGCGGACGATGCCTAAAGTGCCGCCGTCAACTGCGGCAGTATCTCGAACAGGTCGCCCACCAACCCGTAGTCGGCCACGGCGAAGATTGGCGCCTCGGGATCTTTGTTGATCGCCACAATGACCTTGGAATTCTTCATGCCGGCAAGATGCTGGATCGCGCCCGAGATGCCGCACGCGATATCGCGGTCGGGGGCAACGATCTTTCCGGTCTGTCCGACCTGCAGATTGTTTGCCGCGTAGCCCGCATCGACCGCCGCACGGGAAGCGCCGATAGCGGCATTCAGCTTGTCGGCCAGCGGCGCCAGGTACTTGTTGAAGTTGTCCGCCGATTGCAGTCCGCGGCCTCCGGAAATCACTATCCTTGCCGCATTGAGTTCCGGCCGTGCCGACTGGGCGATGACGGCTCGGACAAAATGTGAATTGGCTGACGCGCGCGGCGGCGCCACGTCGACCACTGGAGCTGGTGCGACACCCGTGGCCCCAGGCCCGAACGCCGATGCGCGGACGGTAATCACAAGCTTGGAGTCGCTGCTTTTCACGGTCTCGATAGCGTTGCCGGCATAAATCGGCCGCTCGAAAGTGTCGGGTGCCACCACCCGGGTGATGTCCGAGACCTGCATCACGTCAAGCAGCGCAGCGACGCGAGGCATCAGGTTCTTGCCCGCTGCCGTCGCGGCCGCCACGATCGCGCCGTAGTCGCCGGCAAGCGACACGATCAGCTCGGCCATCGGCTCCGCTAACTGATGATCGAGCTCCTCGCCATCGGCAAGCAGGACTTTCGTCACGCCGTCTTGAAGCGCCGCCGCCTCGGCTGCGGCCCGACAATCCCGGCCAGCCACCAACGCGTGCACATCGCTTCCGAGCTGTCGGGCGGCGGCGAGCGCGCGCAGGCTTGGCTCCGCAAGAGCGGTATTGTCATGTTCCGCAACGAGCAAGGTGGTCACAGGACGCCCGCCTCATTCTTCAATCTGTCGACCAGCTCGGGAACGGAGTTCACCTTCACGCCGCCCTTGCGGGGTTCCGGCGGGGCGACCTTAAGCACCTCGAGACGCGGCGCGACATCCACTCCCAGGCCCGCCGGAGTGAGTTCCTCGATGGGTTTCCTCTTGGCTTTCATGATGTTGGGCAGCGAAGCGTAGCGCGGTTCATTCAGCCGCAGATCGGTCGTGACGACCGCCGGGAGCTTGAGCTCGAGCGTCTCGAGGCCGCCATCGATCTCGCGTGTCACTTCCGCCCGCTCCCCATCGAGCACGACCGAAGACGCGAAAGTCGCCTGCGGCCAGCCCACCAGCGCAGCCAGCATCTGGCCGGTCTGGTTGCTGTCGTCGTCGATCGCCTGCTTGCCAAGGATCACCAGGCCGGGCCGTTCCCGATCTATGACTGCCTTCAAAACTTTGGCGACCGCCAGCGGTTCTATGCGCCCATCGCTTTTCACCAGAATGCCGCGATCTGCGCCCATGGCGAGCCCGCTGCGGATCGTCTCGGCGGCCTCTGCCGGCCCGATCGAGACCAGGACGACCTCATCCGCCTTGCCCGCTTCCTTCTGGCGAAGCGCTTCCTCAACGGCGATCTCATCGAACGGATTCATCGCCATCTTCACGTTGGCAAGGTCAACACCGGTCTCGTCCGGCTTGACCCGCACCTTGACGTTGAAATCGACGACGCGCTTGACCGCGACCAATATCCTCATTGTCTTCGCACCATCACGACGATGCTCCCGTCGCTTGCCACAACATCATCAGCCGCCGAACCGCGGCTGGCCCCACATTTGACCGCTGTCGAAGCGCCTTGGCGGTCACCATCTCATGAACCGCGCAGGAAACGAAAGTAGAACGCCGCAAACACCAGAACGATTGCGATATTTACGATCAACCGCTCCCAGAAGCGGTCCCTGAAGAAGAAGATATCGACAACCACGATGAGCGCGATCAGCGCCACGACGCAAATCGCTGCGTAGACGTTCTTTGCCATGGCGATTCTCGCCTATCGGACTGAGGTACAGGGCAAAACACGTTAACATCGCCCAGTAGCGACCTGTAGCGTTGTGCTTCGACAGCAGCGAGCGCTCAGTGCAATCGACGCTCGCCAAGGTTCGATGAGATTGGCTGTCCTCCGCAGCGCGCGTCTTGCTTCTTGGCCGTGCTCCACTCAATATTCCTACCAGCGAAGAAGCGCCGCGGCATGCGCCACCGCGGTTGATACGGGAGGGGGAGCATGCTGAAATCGATCGACCCTCTGCTCAACGCCGATGTGCTGCACGCCATTCGCTCAATGGGGCATGGCGACGAACTGGTGCTGGCCGATACCAACTTTCCATCCGATGCGATCGCACGCCGCACGGTCCTTGGCAGGCTCCTCCGCATCGATGAGAGCGCCGCGCGTGTTGCGCGCGCGATCCTGTCGCTGATGCCGCTTGATACTTTCGTCGACTTCCCTGCCCGCCGCATGGAGATCGTCGGAAAGCCGGACGAGGTACCAGCCGTCCAGGCCGAAGTGCAAAGGGAAGTCGATCATGCCGAAGGGCGCAGCGTGCCGATGGGCTCGATAGAGCGCATGCAGTTCTACGAGGTCGCAAAGCGCGCTTATTGCGTGGTCCAGACCGGTGAGCGGCGTTTCTACGGATGCTTCGTGTTCACCAAGGGCGTCATCCCGCCCGATCCGGGCTAGCGCCAATCCATGCGCCTTGCTCGCAGGCAGCACGGCGGCATGCTCTCCAAACCTTATTCAACCGGATTCTCGTGCCACGAGCGGACTGGCTGCGGCCGCTGAGCAGTGCCGGATGCCGGTGACCTGCCGAACAGGTCCCTTCGTTTAATTGACACCTGTCGGGGCTCGGTCATACTCGCGATACCGGCATGAATGCTCCGCGCTGCGGATCGAAGACAAGAACGTTGGCGGCGTAGGTCGCCAAGGAGGAAAGCCCGGCAAATAGCCTGGGACTCTTGCCAGCCGACGCCCCCCCCCGCAATCGGGAATGCAACGCATCATGCCGGCGGGCGGCGTATGGACCACACAAAAACACCGTCGGATAATCAGGGAGGATTATTCCAATGAGAGTGGAACACTACAACCGGCTGCTTGGCATGATGGCCAGCCGCCGCAGTGTGCTCAAGGGCGCCGCAGGCGCGGCGTCGCTCGCGGCCCTTGCCTCGAGTGGCGCGCTAGGAACGGCAAGTAGCGCTTTTGCCGCCGACATGTCTGCCGACGAGCTCGCTCTGCGCAAGCAAATCCTGCAGATACCGGGCGTCGGCAAGGGTCAGCCAGGCGACGCCGAGTGGCAGAAAGTTGGCGAGATGGTGCTCGGTCCGACAAAGGCCAATGTGAAGCAAGGCGAATTCGCCGGGGTCGAACTCACATTCATGGGCCTCAACAATCAGGGCCAGCACAACTTCCTCTACCGCGGATTCCTCAAACCGTGGGAGACCTATACCGGGGCCACGACGAAGTGGATCGACCTCGCCCAGGCGGATTACAACGCGCGCTTGCAGCAGGCCGTTGCCACCGGCACGGTTGATTTCGACGTCATCGAGATGGGCGCGCCGTTCGAAGGCGACGTCTGCGGAAAGGGGCTCACGTCGGAGATGCCCGACTGGGTCAAGACCCAGCTCGACATGGATGACATCGTGGCCTACCTCCAGCCACCGGTCGGCACCTGGAACGGCAAGCAATACCGGGTGACCGTCGACGGCGACACGCACAACTTCAATTACCGCACCGATGTCTTTGCCGACGCCGATCTGGCCAAGGCGTGGGATTCTTATTCCGACGACAAGAAGGGCCTGACCAAATGGGGCGTGCCGACCACCTGGCAGCAGGTGCAGGCGGTCACCAAGTTCCTGAAAGGTCAGAAGTTCCAGGGCAACGACGTCTACGGCTATCTCGATGCACCCAAGCCCTGGGGCGGCTTTGGCTTCTACTTCCTGGGCAGTCGCGCAACGGCGTATGCCAAATATCCGGGCGACAAGGCCTTCTTGTTTGACGAAGATATGAAGCCGCTCGTCAACAATCCGGCCTGGGTGCGCGCCATCCAGGACGTACTCGACGCACTGCCGTTTGAGCCCGCCGACCAAATCAACGCGGATCCGAACACCACCGGCTTCAGCCAGTTCCTGGCCGGAACCGGGTCGATGATTCCATGGTGGGGCGACATCGGGTCAAACGCCAAGACAAGCGACTCGTCGGTTATCGGCGATACGGTCGGCTTCTCCATCCTTCCCGGCTCGGACGACGTCTATAACCGCAAGACCGGCAAGTGGGAGACGCTGAGTTCAGGACCGAACTTCGCGCCGAACTGCGCATATCTCGGCTGGGGCGTCTACGTCATGGCGCGAGTCGACGGCGACGCGAAGAAGCAAAAAGCCGCCTGGAGCGCGGCAGCCCACCTCGGCGGCAAGGACTTGGCGCTGTGGACCGCCGCATATCCGTCCGGGTTCCAGGTCTATCGCAACAGTCAGCATAATATCGACGAATGGGTGAGCGCGGGCTACGACAAGGACTTCATTACCTCGTATCTCGACTCGCAGTTCAACTCGTACAATCATCCGAATGCCGCGGTCGAGCCGCGCATCCCAGGCATCTTCCAGTATTATTCGGCTGCCGAGGACATTCTCGCGAATACCTTCGCCGGCAAAATGAAAGCGCAGGAAGGGGCCGACGCCATCGCCGCGGCATGGGACAAGCTCACCGACCAGCTTGGCCGTGACAGCCAGATCAAGCTCTACCGCGCTGCGCTCGGGATGACTTGACGCTTTGGCAATCGGAGCGGACGGCCTTGGCTGTCCGCTTCTCCTTCCGACAGGCAATCTCGAAGTATGGCCAACACCGCGGCAGCCGCGCATTTCGTCGGGCAGTTCGATTCAATCCCGCCGCAGCGCCGGTTGGCCGGCCGCCTCCTGATCGCGCTCGGCAGCATCGGCTTCGTGCTGATCGTGCTTCTCCAGGCGTTTGACGCCGCCGGCATCGTCCGCATCGGTTTCACGAACTGGCGCCCAACCCTCTACGCTTACGGCGGCTGGGCCGTGCTGCTGTGCGTGGGACTCGTGCTGGCCCGCGGCCAGCGCGGCTGGCGAGCGTTGTTCATCCTGCCGGCCGCCCTGTTCACGATCGCCGTCGCGATCTTTCCGACAATCTTTGGGCTGTCGATTGCTTTCACCGACTGGAACCTGGCTTCACTCAGTGGCCAGAAATTCAACGGCATCGACAATCTTGTGCAGGCGTTCCACGACCCGTTCTACATCAACGCGCTGCTCAACATGGTCTATTACGTCTGCGCGGTGTTAGTCGAATATGCCATCGCGTTCTGTCTCGCGCTGCTTCTCAACGCCGATATCCGCGGACGCAAGTTCTGGCGAGTTACGTTTCTGTTGCCGTTCATGCTGTCGCCGGTCGCGGTCAGCTGGATGGTCGGCAAGTCCATGCTTGAAACGCGCTTCGGCCCCATACCACGCCTCGTGCGCTGGCTTGGCGTGCAGACGCCATCGTTCTTCGGCGATCCGATCTGGGCCAAGTTGTGGATCGAAGCGATGAATGCCTGGGTCTCGATCCCCTTCGTGATGATCCTGCTGCTGGCTGGCCTGCAGGCGCTGCCCAAGGAAGTGCAGGAGGCAGCACGCGTGGACGGAGCCAGTGCCTGGCAAAGCTTCTGGCAAGTCACCTTTCCGCTGATGCTGCCAGTCAGCGTGACGGCGATCATCATTCGCACGATCTTCCAGCTCAAGCTTGCGGACATCGTGATCACGGTCACGGCAGGCGGCCCCGGCGGCGCGACGGATACAGTCTCAAGCTTCATCTACCGCGTATACAGTGACCGAAGTAACGTCGGCTACGGAACGATGCTGGCGATGATCTACCTGGTCATCATCATCGTGTTCGTGACGCTCGTGCTGAACTTCGTCGGCAGGCGCATGCAGAGGATGACGTGACCACGACGGCCGCCTCTCTGCCGCGGGTGGAGTCACGTGTCGCGGCGCGCACTCGATGGCTTGGCAACAAGCTGCTGATCTACGCCGCCCTCATTTTCTGGGCGATCGTCTCTCTCTTTCCGGTGTATTGGACGATAACCACGTCCTTTAAGACGGCACGCGACGTCCAGCTTGGACATCTGCTGCCGTGGATCGACTATCAGCCGAGCTGGATCGGGTGGAAGAGTCTTGGTCTGTCACCTGATACCATCGGCACATCCTCGCCGACCCGGGACGAATTCCTGCTGCGCTTCACCAACAGCGTGATCGTTGGCTTTGCTGCCTCCGCGCTGGCGGTGGTGCTCGGTTCGCTTGCTGCCTACGGTCTCAGCCGTTTTCACTACAAGTTACTGTGGATGCGCAACCACGACATCCGCTTCTTCTTCCTCAGCCAGCTCATCCTGCCGCCCGTCGTCCTCGCGCTGCCGTTTCTCGTGCTCTACAAGGAACTGGCACTCCTCGATACGCATTTTGGCCTGGTCATGCTCTACACGCTGACGGTCCTGCCGATCGTCGTGTGGATCATGAAGGATCAGTTCGACACGATACCAATGGAGCTCGACGAGGCTGCTCAGGTCGATGGCCTCGGCCCATGGGGTACGTTCTCCTGGGTCGTGCTGCCCATCGCGCTGCCCGGCATGGTCGCGTCCTTCATCCTGTCGCTCATCCTCTGCTGGAACGAATATTTCTTCTCGGCGCTGTTGACCTCGACCGCCGCCAAGACGCTGCCTGTGCTGGTCGCCAGCCAAACCAGCTCGCAAGGCATCAATTGGTGGACCATGGCGGCTGTCTCCACTGCGGCGATCGCTCCGCTCGCCATCGTCGGCGTTATTCTCGAGCGCTACATCGTGAAAGGCCTGACCGCCGGCGCGGTGAAGTGAGCTCTACCGGCGCAAATACAGCCGGTGCGGTCAGTGCTGCCAACGCGCGGCGATCATCGGCCGCCATGCGGCCGACTCAATTGGGTATGGGCCTGCCTACTTGCGGATATGGCGGCTTTCGGCGCGCGCAGTGATGACGGCAATGAGCAACACGGCGCCGTTGAAGATAGGTTGCGCCCAGAAAGGCGCCCCGAGGAGATTCAAGCCGTTGAAGCCAACCGCTAGCAGCAGGATCGCGACGACGATTCCCGGGATGTTGTAGTAGCCCGGGCGGTAGGTGATGACGCTAAGAAACGACGCCGCGTAGGCTGGCAGGAGCAGCTCGGGCCCGAAACCGGCGTTGGCTGCGCCGCTCTGGCCGAGCGCAAACATGGCGCCGATGCCGACCAGAAAGCCGGAAATGGCGAACGAGGCGACCTTGAGCGCGCCGACGGGCACGCCTGCAAGGAACGCCACACGCTCGGAACCGCCAATGGCGTAGAGCTTCCGGCCGAACGGCGTGTGCTCGAGCACGAAGAAAAGAATCAACGCCAGCAGGATCGTGAGCCACACGGCTGGACCGAGACCGAAGATGCTGCCTTGCCCGATCTGGGTAATCAGCCGCGGAATACCGCTGAACAGAACCTGCCCGCCACTGATCCCCAGCGTCATGCCGCTGAGCAGGATGCCGGTGCCGAGGGTGGCGATGAACGAGCTGATGTGCAGGCGAACTGTAAGCAGGCCGTTGACGACCCCAACGACGACCCCAAGGACGAGCATTGCAGGTATCACTACCGGAGCACCGAAACCCGCACCCCCAAGATACGCACCGATCATGGCTAGGAAGCCGATCAGGTAGCCCAGCGAGAGATCGAACTCGCCGATGATCAACGGAATGATCGCGGCAAATGCCATGCAGCTGACCACCGACTGGACCACCAGCACGTTCTGGAAATTTCGGACGGTGAGAAACTGGCTGCTGGCGAGCGAGAAGGTCACGATCATCGCAGCAAGCAGGACCAGGCTGCCATAGCGGGTTATCACGGCGACGAGCAGCCGGCGTGCGACCGAAGGGTGGCTGCTGCCCGGCACGATGTCCGACCGTCTCGTCCCGACTTCGGCTACTCCCGCGGATTTCATGCGTAACACCATTGGCTGATGGTTTCGTGCTTCAGGTCTGCGCCGCTCAGCTCGGTGGCGACGGCACCATTGCGCAGCACCAGGACGCGAGAGCAAAGCGCGGCGAGCTGCTCCGGCTCGGTCGAGAAAAAGACTATGCCGACACCGTCGGCTGCAACGTGGCGCAGGGTCTCGAAGATCTTCTCTCGCGCGCCCGGATCGACGCCCGACGTCGGATCGTCAAGCACGAGGACCGATGGCTTGAGGTGCAGCCACTTGCCGAGCAGCGCCTTTTGCTGATTGCCGCCGCTGAGCCGGCCGAACAACGTCGCCGCGATCGGCGGGCGCACGTCAAACCGGCGGATCACATCGGCGACCATATCGCGCTCACGACCTGGCCGAAGGAAGTAGCGGTCGACGTCAGGCAGTGCAATGTTGTCGGCTACCGGCAACGATGCAATGCCGCCCGACCGCAGGCGATCGGCGGGCAGCACGGCGAGTCCTGCCCGGATGGAGGCGCGCGGATTGCCCCGCCGCGGCAGCACATGGCCATTCACGCTGATCAGCCCAGCGCGATGGGGAGCGGCACCGCTGAGTACCTGCGGCAGCTCGGCAATGCCGGATTCGGCAAGGCCAGCGACCCCCAAAATCTCCCCGGCGCGCAGTTCCAGATTGAGATCGGACAGACGGTCGACCGCCAGGCCGTCCACCTTCAGGATCACGCCACCTTCGGCGCACGGCGCGGCAGCAGGCGCGACGGCCACTGCGTGCGAAGAACGATCACCGCCGACCATGTGGCCGACGATTGCCTCGTCGTCGAGATCGCCGGCAGCACCGCTGTACACGGCGCGGCCATCCCGCAGGATGGTCATTCGATCGGCCCGGCCGTGCAGCTCGCCGAGGCGATGCGTGACCATGAGCACGCTGACGCCGCGCGCCGCCAGAGCGGCAACGTGATTCAGATATGGCTCGGCCTCGTCGCTGGGTAGCGACGCGGTCACTTCGTCCAGCACCAGAAGGTTGAGGCCGGCCTCATCGACCCGGTCGAGAGCGACAATGAGCGCGACGAGCGCCCGCTCTGCCGGGCTCAGGGTGCCCGCCAAGCGATCGGGATCGATCTGGGCATCGAAGCGGCCGAGCATCTCTTCCACCTCGCGGCGTAGTGCCCGCCAGCGAATGCGCCATCCTGATGTCGGATAGCCACGGAACAGCGCGATGCACTCGGCGACCGTCGCAGTATCGATGAGCGGCACTTCCTGATGGACGACCGCGATGCCGAGCTTGCCGGCCTGGCCAGGCGACGCGATCGCATCGAACTTGCGCCCGGCAATGGCGATCTCTCCGCCATCGGGCTGGTAAACGCCGGTCAGTATCTTCACCAGCGTGGATTTCCCGCTGCCGTTGGCGCCGAGCAGGGCGTGGATCTCGCCGCCGGTTACGTCGATATTGACGGCGTCGAGCACGCGCTTGCCCGCAAATGACTTGATAAGGTCGGTGCCCGCGATCGTCATCGTGCGTGCGACTGGCTTAGACCGTCGCGACCGGCGTCAACGGCGAACCGAACGAGCCCGGCAGGCGCAACGGCGGCGCGGTCAGGAAGAAGCGCGACCGACCGTGCTCTTTAAGCCATTTGTTGAGCGGCGTCAGATGCCAGAGCTCACCGAGGTGTATGCCCAGCTCCACGATGCAGCGGCGATGGATGGGGAGCGCGGCGAAGTTGTGGGTGTGGCCGTGATGCTGCATGCCTTCGACGGCAAAGTTGTCGGCGACCAGGGCGGCGACACCGCTTGTATCGATCCAGTGGAGAAGGTGCTCGTCGGCGCCGTCAAGGACGGCGTAGGCATCATGGAGAGTCGGGGCGTCCGGTTTGCCCTTCATTTCGGCGACGGCGTGCGACCAGCCCGTATGCAGGCAAAGAACGTCGCCGGCTTCCACCGCTACGTTGTCCTCGTCCATGATGCGCATGAGATCGTCGTAGCCGACGAATTTGCGCCGTGAGCCGAAGTGGGCATGAAGATCGACCATGACACCGCGGCCCTGAACACACGTCTCCGCCATGTGCTCGATGCCGAGCTTTTTCGCGCCCGGAGCGCCGGAATCGTCTGGCCCGACGATGTCCGAACCGGCGCGATATCCGTTGTAATATACGATCTCGTCCTTGCCATCCTGGTCGGCGTCGAACGCTTCAGCGATGTGACTGAGCGCATCCCACTGGGTCGAATACTGCGTATAGATCGTCACCGCGTCGTCGCAGACGAAGTCTGTCCAGTGATCGTTCTGAGCCGCCATCGGGAAGTTTACGAAGTAGTGGCCGGCCGGCATCGGGGCGATCGTGCGGGCCGGGGGCAGACGTTCTGGAACGAGCAGATTGCCGCCGGGGAGATCGAGGGGAAGGCTCAGGCAGAATGCCAAGCCTTCCCGAATCTCCTCGGCAGCCTTCCGACGACGCTCCGGCGTGATCAGGTTCAGCCGCCCGATCTGGTCGTCCTCACCGAAATCACCCCAGTTCGAATGTTCCGGACGGACACGCCAGCGCTTCGCCATGCCTCTTCCTCCGCGGACTGCTTCAGTCCGGGCTAATAGTGCGGAAATCTTCGCTTATTGCCACAGCTTCAGGTAGGCCGACTTGTAGTCGTACGATGCGTGCCAATCGGTCCCTGGAGGTGGAAGGTTGGTTTCATCCAGCATCTGAAACGGAACATTCTCGCCGTTCGGCTCGATTACCGGCTGTTTGTTCAGCACACGGATCGCCTGATCGATGACCGCGTAACCGATGTAGGTGTTGTCGATGGCGGCGTCCGCGACCTGCACCCGCCCGTTGCGGATGAAATCGAGGTTCTGCTCGTCGCCCAATTCGGCCACGACCTTTACGCGGTCACCAAGCCCGGCCTGGGCGATTGCGTTCACTATGAACACGTCCGCGGGATCGAACGGCCCCAGGACATAGTTCACGTCGGGATGCGACTGCAGGAAGCCAACGACCTGCTGGCCCAGCGTAGTCGCGACCTGCGCACTCGTCGTGCTCAGGAACGGCTGAATTACGCACCCGGAGCAAGCCTTCAGACCTTCGAGCTGCCCCTGATTTTCCGCCCTCACCGACGGGAACTCGTCCGCCTTGATGATCAGCACGTTCGCCTTGCCGCCCGAGTCAGCGATCGTCCAGTCGGCCATGCGATGCCCGACTTCAACCAGGCTGGGACTGACGTCGAGAACATAATTGAGGTTGTCGCCGGTCGGCTTGATGACCGGGTTCGGCGTGTTCGTGCTGTCCGTGCCGGAGAGGACCGGAATGCCCGCCTTCTTCGCCGCGGCAAGGCCGAGCTGAACGAAGTTCGGGTCGATAGCCATGAGCAGGATCACGTTGGCGCCGGCCGACACCGCGTCGAGCATGGCCGCGTTCTGTTTCTGCTGGTCACCACCACCGTCGTACTGCGTCACGGTCCAGCCCAGCGCCTTCGCCGCTTCGGCCGCGGCATCCGCGGGCGCGGTGCAGCCGTGAAACGCGGCGGCACAAGGTATGATGGCAACCTTGATGTCCTTCGGAGCCTTGGCCGGCTCTGTCGGCCCCTGGAAGGTTGCCGGTGTCTCGACGCGCGTTGCTTCCTTCGATGGCTCGGCCGCGAAAGCCGAGGCAGCTGCCAGCGAGACTGCGGCGCTGACCGCCGCGCCGCGTGCCAGACGCGCCAGAATCGTATCTTGCAGGATCATTACCCTCTCCCTCCGATTGTAACATTCCGGCGCAATGGATATCATGTTAATTAACATAATGCAATGCGCCCCGGGCCAACCGTCATGCCTGTGGCAGTCGTTCACGCACCATGAGCAGGCACACGCAATGCACGCTCCTTGCCGGCGGTGGCATCACAGGCACGAAGGGCATGGAAAACTGGACGGCTGAAGGGAGGAACAGCTAGAGCCCGGCGACGGTCGAGGATGTGGTCGCTGCCGGCGCGGGCGTCGTGGTCGGCGACGTCGGCGGGTGCGGGGGCAAGGGCATCGTCTCTCCGATGACAATCTCGTCGCCAACGCCGAATTCTCCTGCCTCGACGACCTTGAGATAAATGCCGCAATCGATGTTGTCGTAGAGCTGCATGAGGCTGCGTGGCAGATTGAGATCACGCGCGGCGCTCACCGGGTCGACATTGACCGCGGCACATCGGTCGATGCGCTTGGTCGCTACCAGCCGCATGCTGCCGATCGACACCGCATGGCCGAGCCAGGTGTACTCCTCCCACGGCGCCAGATCTTCGATGTACAGGTTGCCGCGAAAGCGCAAGGGATGGACATACGCACCGATCCTGTCGCCGAGTTCACGCACGCTCGCAAGGTTGATGACCGAGACCACCATGCCGGTCGATGTGTCCTGGAAAGAGAAACCGGGAACGTGAAGGATCTTTACCGGCCCGCGCAGATCGTCCGCCGAGAACTCCGTGAAGAATGCCTCGATCGCCCGCTTCCCCTCATCCGTATCGAGCCGTCCCTCCACTACCGTCGCACCCGCCTTGCGAATGGTGAGGGTCTGCGTGGCGGGATCGAAGACGGTGCGCAACTGCGCCAGGCGCTCATGGCGCATGAGCATCAGGAACGCATTCTTGGTTGTCCACTTCGGCGAATTCGGATCGAAGGCCGACGGGCCGTTCTCCAAGGCATAGGCGCGATCAAACGGTATGACTTCACCGACGCCGATCGCCACGCGCTGGAGCGGTTCAGCCGACAGGCCTTTCACCGGATAGCGATATATTTCGGCGATGCGCGGCATGGATGGATTTCCGTTCTGACCCGCGTTCAGCGCGCCTCCGTCCAACTTTCCGACAGCCCTAGCCCCGAAGTGCTGTAGGGGCGGCCCAGGCGATCGCGCGGCCACGCCCGACCTCTGGCTTGTGCACCGTCCACCGTCACCCGCGCCTCAAGTGCCGGCACGAGGACCGTGCATACACCGTAACGACGGGGGTTGGGTTGCGCATTGCTCGGCTTCGTATGCACGAGAATCGGATCGCCGAATTCACTGAGCGTCAGCGTAACGCGCGTGTCCGCGGCAACAATAGTCTCGGTCCAGAAGGAACGCGGATCACCGGCGCGGCTGAACGCCGCTTCCACCACCGGGACAGCCATGTCCTTCAGCGCATCGACCAGCATGCCCTGTACCGTGTGCTGCAACCACCGCGCGAGCGCGATGTTGTCCGCATATATCGCCCACCGATCCCGCGTCAGTTCGCTCTTCAGGTAGAGCACGTGGCCGGGGCCCGCCGGCGACAGCACGATGCGCCAGAAACTCGCTTCTGTCGAATGTTCCGCGCCGTCCTTTTCGCTCAGCCGCGCGAACTGATTTTCACCGGTGACGATGACGCGGTTGTCATCCACCGAGGTGTCGCCACCCTCATATTCACCGCGTTTCGGCTTGCGCACAGCAGGCATGACTTCAATCCCCGGTTCGTGCCGACGGCAGGCCGGCATCTAATACTTATCAAGTTAAATAGCGGCGCGGCATCAAGTCAAGCGCCGGAAGGGCGTGCGCCTCCGGGCTCGCCGACACGCTCGACAAAGGCGTCAGCGGCAGCCTTCAGCAGCCGGGCGCGTTCGCCAAAGGGCAGCTTGCCGCGCTCGTCGCCGAACGGTGCCTCGAGGCTGACCCAGACGTCGCTCGGAACGACACGCCACACCGCTTCCAGATCGAGTGCGCCCTCACCCGGCGGCCTGCGGGCGAAGCGCGCCTCCTGAATCAGAGCATCACGGCCAACCGGCGACGCACCCGCGGCGTCGCAGAGCTGCAGTTCGTGGATCAGGCCCGAATCGATCTCGAGGTAGTCACCAGGATCGGCGCCGCAGCGATAGACGTGCAGGCAATCGACCATGAGGCCCCCGTTGCGCACATCTGCGTTGCCGACAATGCGTCGCGTGGCATCGAGCCGGTTGGGCCGCGCAAACGCCATATACTCAAGGTCGAGCGTCAGTCCGTAGGGTGCCGCCAACGTGCAGAGCGCCGCGTAGTTGTCCGTCAGGCGCCGCTCGTCGTCATCGTCTCCGATCACCTGCACGATGCGTGCACCGAGGCGGCCAGCAGCCTCAAAACCGGCCTCGCAGTGCCGAGGCTGAAGGTCCGGCCGCAACCAGATTGCTTCGATGTCGACTACCGCAAGGCCGGTATCGGCGAGCAGGGACAGCACTTCGCGTCGCATGGCTGTGTCGCCGATCAAGGCATGCTGTGCCTCGCCCGGCATCGTCGGGAAGATGCGGATACCAACGCCATCGAACTTCGCCGACGCCGCCGCCCGCACCACCTCAGGCGGCGTCGCGTCCAGCATCGTGAGGTGCGGCAGGGACAGACGCGGCACTATCTAATTCCCCGATCAAGCCATCGTATTACTTATCATGTTATGTGCATCGTGCCTCGCGGTCAACGAAGGCGCGCCCGGAACTGGTCCGGCTTGACGGTATTCTATTAACATGTTCACTACCGCCAATCGTCACGCAGGTGTGCCTCGCAATGGTCATGATCGCCTTTCTCCTGCCGAACGGCCAACGACAGGAGGTTGACGTTCGCGAAGGTCGCTCACTGATGGAGGGCGCGCTCCGCGAGGGGATCGACGGAATCGTCGCCGAATGTGGTGGTCAGTGCAATTGCGGCACCTGCCATGTGTATGTCGAAGCCGAGCGCCTACCGGAGCTGCCGCCCATATCCGAAACCGAGGAAGCCATGCTCGAGACGGTGGCCGCCGAACGACGGTCGAATAGTCGCCTCTCGTGCCAGATCCGCGCGACCGCCGCCCTCGGTGGCCTTGCCGTGACTGTGCCCGAGCGGCAGTATTGACCGACGGGCATATTTGACAAAACGTCATTGGGCGGCCAATCCGTCTCCTCCTCGATCACCTTGTCGGAACGCGGCGGCTATGCTTTGCAGGGCGGATAAATGAAGAAGGACCCGGCGGGGAAGAAGACCAGGAATGCGGCGGCAGCCCCGAAACTCAAGCTGCCTGAGTTCTCGCATTCGCTGCCAATGCTCCTTCTGCGCGGCCGCGAGGCGGTTATGCGCTACTTTCGGCCAAGTCTCCTCGAGCACGGCATCACCGAGCAACAATGGCGGGTGCTGCGCGCCTTGAGCTCGGTCGACGAAATGGAAGTGATGATGCTGGCCGACGCCACCTATCTCCTGGCGCCAAGCATGTCACGGATTCTGAAAGACCTGCATAAGCGCGGGCTGCTGACACGGCGAAGCGACAAGCGCGATCTGCGCCGCAATCTGGTGGCAATAAGCCCCAAGGGCAGTGAGTTGATTAACACGCTCTCGCCGCGGTCCGAAGCCGCATATACCGAGATCGCCGCGCGATTCGGGCCGGCCAATTTCAACGAGCTCGGCAACCTCCTGCTTAAGCTGGAGGCCGAACTCCAGCCCCGCGCTCCAGGAAACGCCGGCGCCTCAATGCCGCAACGCCAACACCGAAGTTCGCGGCTGACGCGGCGATAGGGCGCTAGGCGCTATTTCCGAACTGCCGAAGTCCGCCACGCGAGTCCTGCCGCCGTCGCGGTGACGTTGCGCGTCTTCGTCGTCACTCCGCCTGCGGCAAAGCCGCACTACGGTCGACGCCGGCGGCAATGCATTGACCCGTTATGGTTCGCATGTTAACTAATCGCCTGCGAAAGGCTTAGGAGATGCGACCGTGCGTGCGGAGATGCTGAGAGGATCGTTCCCTCCCCTTGTCACGCCCCTCAGAAACGGCGCGATTGACGAGGAGACCTTTGCGCGACTGGTCGAGTATCAGGTGTCCGAAGGCAGCCACGGGGTGCTGGTAAACGGAACAACAGCGGCGCCCTCGACGCTGACTGTCGCCGAGCGCAATCGCCTGGTCGACGTCGCCATCCGTGCTGCCCGTGGCCGGGTCCCGGTGGTGGCTGCGACCGGCTCGCAGTCGCTGGCCGAGACCATGGCGCTCACCGAACATGCAGTGCGTGCGGGCGTGGACGCGCTGCTGATCGTGACGCCGTACTACATTCGGCCGCCGCAGCACGGCCTGATCGAATATTTCCTCGAAGTCACGCGTGCGCACACGGTCCCGTGGATGGTCTACCACATTCCCGGCCGTGCGGCGGTGAGCGTAACGATTGAAACACTGACGACGCTGAAGGACCGTTCACCGACCTTCGTTGGCATGAAGCAGGCGGTGAACGATCTCACCCTCGTCGGCGAATGTCTCATCCGCTTCGGCCACGACTTTCGCATCTTCGTAGGTCTCGAGGAGTTGAGCTTTCCGATGATGGCGCTTGGCGCCTGCGGGCTGATGAACGCCGTCGGCAACATCGCGCCGCGCCCGCTGGCGGAACTCTGCGAAGCCGTGTGGTCGAGCGACCTCGTGCGCGCCCGCGCTATCCACGAGCAGCTGTTCGAACTGAACCGCGCGGTCTTCTTCGACACCAACCCGATACCGATGAAGTATCTCATGAAGCGCGCCGGTCTCCTCGCCGACGACGAGCACCGCCTCCCCCTGACGCCGCCGAGCGCCGACGTCGCGCGGCGTCTCGACAGCGTGTTCGAGCGCGCCGGCCTCGCCTGGCACGGGCCCGAACGGCAGCGCGCATGACCCGCATTGCGAGTTTCCGGCAGGCAGACGGCAGTTCCGGGTTCGGCATCGTTGCCGGAGGCGAGATTGCCGATTGTAGCGCACCTGGGCTTGCCGGCATCGTGGACGCGCTCAGCAGCGATGGCCTGGCCACATTGCAGCCGCCGCCGGGCGCTCCCCGCTTTGATCTCAAGGACGTGGTGCTACTGCCGCCGGTCACCGGGGCAGAGAAGATCATTTGCGTTGGCGTCAACTACGCCGATCGCAATGAGGAATATCGCGACGGCTCGGTCGCCCAGGCTTATCCCAGCCTGTTTGTGCGCTTCCCTGGTTCCTTCGTCGGCCACGGCCAGCCGATCCTGCGTCCACGGGAATCGAACCAGTTCGACTACGAAGGCGAGATCGCGCTGGTGATCGGCAAGCCTGGCCGCCGCATTGCCCGCGACAGGGCGCTGGCGCACGTCGCTGGCGTTACTCTCGCCAACGACGGTACCCTGCGCGACTGGGTGCGGCATGCCAAGTTCAACGCGACCCAAGGCAAGAATTTCGATGCCTCGGGCAGCATTGGCCCATGGGTCGTTCCAGCCAGCGAGATCGACCTCACGCGACCATTACATCTCACCACTCGCGTCAATGGCGAACTACGGCAGGACGACACCACCGCGAGCATGATCTTCGGCTTCGCTCAGCTGGTCGAATACATCTCGACCTTCACTACGCTGAAGGCGGGCGACCTCATCCTGACCGGTACGCCCACCGGCGCCGGCGCGCGGCTCGATCCGCCGCGTTGGCTGAAGCCTGGTGACTTGATTGAGGTCGAGGTTCCGGAAATCGGGGTTCTGCACAATACCGTGGCCGACGGCTGAAGAAGGACAATAGCGTGCCGCACATAACCATCGAGTACTCGGCCAACGTGGAAAAGGATGTCGATGTGCGGTCGCTTGTTCATGCAATCCATCTTGCGGCGATCGAGTCCGGTGTCTTTGAGCTCGCTGCGATTCGGACCCGCGCCACGCGCCGGGAAATCTACGAGATCGCCGACGGCGACCCGGACAACGCCTTCATTCATGTCGACGTGAACCTGGCGCCAGGCCGCGGCGCCGAGGTGCGTCGTGGCGTGGCGCAGGCGATGCTTGATACGCTCGGCAAGGCGACTGAGGCGGTAGCCGCCCGCTCAGGCCTCGCGCTCTCGGTCGAGGTGCGGCAGATAGACAACGCGACAGCGCAACGCCGCAACAACCTTCATCAGCGGCTTGCAAGCAAGCGCGGCGCCTCTGCGGCACAGACGAGATCATGACGTCGGCTCCGCACGGCAAGTATGCGGCCAACGTTGCGGCGGCAGCCGCCGTCATGCGCCGGTTCACAGAGACGCCGGTCCCGCACCTTATTGCCGGCGCCTTTGCCCCCTCACGTTCGGGTGAGACGTTCGATACGCTCGATCCGGCGACAAACAAGAAGCAGGCGACCGTCGTCGCCGGTGGCGCGGCTGACATCGACGCGGCAGCGCGCGCCGCGGCCATGGCATTCCCGGCGTGGCGCGCGGTGCCGGCACCCGACCGCCGCGCCATGTTGCACGAAATTGCCGATCACATTGAAGATCGCGCCGAAGAGATCGCACTCGTTGAGAGTTCGGATACTGGCCAACCGATCCGCTACATGGCCAAGGCCGCCCTTCGCGGCGCCGAAAACTTCCGTTTTTTCGCCGATCGCGTGGCTCACGCGGGTGACGGCCTGGCACTGCCGGATGCCGATCACCTCAATTACACGCTCCGCCAGCCAATCGGCCCGGTCGGCGTGATTACTCCGTGGAATACGCCGTTCATGCTGTCGACATGGAAGATCGCGCCGGCGCTGGCGGCGGGCTGCACGGTCGTACACAAGCCGGCGGAATGGAGCCCCCTCTCCGCGGTCATTCTCGCGGAAATCATGAATGACGTGATCACCGGGGCGGGGCTACCCGGTGGCGTCGTCAACCTTGTGCACGGACTTGGCGAAATCGCCGGGAAGGCCTTGACCGAGCACGCCGAAATCAAGGCTGTAGCTTTCATTGGCGAAAGCGCAACCGGCTCACTCATCATGCGGCAGGCGGCACCGACGTTGAAGCGCCTCCACTTCGAACTCGGCGGCAAAAATCCGGTGATCGTGTTCGCCGACGCCGATCTCGAGCGCGCGCTGGACGCCGTTTTGTTCATGATCTACTCGCTGAACGGCGAGCGCTGCACATCGTCATCGCGCGTATTGATCGAACGCCCAATCTATGACGCCTTCGTCGAACGGTTGGTTGAGCGCGTGCGGCACATCCGCATCGGTCCGCCACTGGACCCGGCGACCGAACTCGGACCTCTGATACATCCGGACCACGCCGCAAAGGTGCTCTCTTATCCCGAGCGAGCACGCGCAGAAGGCATCATCGTGGCGACCGGCGGCGGGAGAGCGATGGCAGGCGCCGGCAACTACGTCGAGCCAACGCTTTACGCGGGCGCCACCGGAAACGCGACAGTCGCACAAGAGGAGATCTTCGGGCCCCACCTTACCGCCATTGCCTTTGACGACGAGGCGGACGCCGTGCGCATTGCCAACGACGTCAAGTATGGGCTTGCCGGGTATCTCTGGACCCGCGACGTCGGGCGCGCGCATCGCGTAGCGCGCGATCTCGAAGCGGGCATGATCTGGGTAAACTCGGAGAACGTCCGCCACCTGCCGACGCCCTTCGGCGGCATGAAACAGTCCGGCATTGGCCGTGACGGCGGCGATTATTCGTTCGATTTCTACATGGAAACCAAGAACGTGGCGGTGGGCTACGACACCCACGCCGTTCCACGGATCGGGACGCAGCCCTGATGGCCATACCAGCTCCGGTATTGCATCCGCCATTCAACATCGTACGCGTCAGCCACGTGGCGTATGGCGTTTCCGATCTTGCGCGGTCGCGCGCATTCTACGTTGACCTCCTCGGCCTTCAGGTCACGGGCGAGACGCCCGACGCCATCTATTTGCGTGCGATGGAAGAGCGCGGTCACCACTCGGTCGTGCTGACACGCGCCGACCGCGCCGCGGTCGAGGTGATCGGCTTTAAGGTGTTCGCCGATGCCGACCTCGACAAGGCAGCGGAGTTCTTCACGGCGCAACGATTACCGACGGAATGGGCCGCGGTGCCGTTTCAAGGACGCACACTGCGCGTCCGGGACCCGCACGGCATACCGCTCGAGTTCTATCACCACATGGAGCGCCTGCCGCCGATCCACCAGAAATACGGTCTCTATCGCGGCGCCCGCCCCCTCCGCATCGACCACTGCAACTGCTTCAGCCCCGACGTCGAAGCGTCGGTGGCATTCTACAATTCGATCGGCTTTCGCCTTACCGAATACACCGCCACCGAGGACACCGACACGCTGTGGGCGGCGTGGCTGCACCGCAAAGGCGGCGTTCACGACATCGCATTTACAAACGGCCTCGGACCGCGGCTTCACCACATGGCCTTCTGGGTTTCGTCGCCTCTCACTATCATCGATTTCCTCGATCTCATGGCGAGCACGGGACACGTCGGCGCGATCGAGCGCGGCCCCGGGCGGCACGGAATCGCCAACGCCTTCTTCCTCTATATCCGCGATCCGGACGGCAATCGGATTGAGCTGTACTGCTCCGACTACCTGACGGTGGACCCTGACCACGAACCACTTCGCTGGAACCTGCGCGA
>DASZQY010000013.1:0-4057 GCA_035549395.1 Bauldia sp. | reverse complement strand
TGATCCAGCTCCTCGGCACGGGCGGCACGATTCCGATCGCCGACGACACGATCAACAACCTCGCCAACGGGACATTGAGCCCGCTTGGCGGATGGCTGCTTACCGGTGCGGCCGTCGTTGTTTTCGCCATCGTTACCGCCTATCGCGACCAGCGCCGCCGGCGCAGCGGGCTTGTCGCCCCGCCCGTCGGCCTGACTGTGCTGAAGATCGCGCTCGCAGCCGCCGCCGGCGTGGCGCTGGTCCTGGTCAGCAACGCCGACCGCGGTGTGCCGGCCTATCCGGTGAACGGCATGCCTTGGGTTGTCCCCATCGTGTTCGCTGTTCTCCTGGCTTGGTCGTTTGTCCTCGGTCGCACACGGTTCGGCCGCTACGTCTATGCCATCGGCGGCAATGCAGAAGCCGCCCGCCGGGCCGGCATCGATCTGGTCAAGATTCGTACACTGGCGTTCATGCTCGGTGCATTCACGGCCGGCATCGGCGGGATCGTTTACGCCTCGCGGCTGCGGTCGATTTCGACCAGCTTCGACGGCGGTACCATCGTCCTTTACGTGGTGGCGACGGCCGTCATCGGTGGCACCAGCCTGTTCGGCGGCCGCGGACAGCCGCTGCACGCTGTCCTGGGCGGCGTGGTGATCGCGGCCATCGTCAACGGCATGGCCCTGCTCGGACTCCCGGCGGCGATCCAGCTCATGGCGACCGCCGTCGTGTTGCTCGTGTCGATCCTGGTCGACGTCGTCGTCCGCCGCCGCGGTGAGACCACCCGCTGAGCGTCACACCGCCCGCTACATCCGCTCCTTGATGCCGTGCCGGATCAGCCACCAGTTCACCGGATAGGTAGTGGCGAAGCCCAGCACCATCGCAATCTGCATCATGAACCAGTAGACGATGCTGGTCGGTTCGAGATCGGGCAGCAGCCACTGGCGCACGCCCATCCAGACGAACATGCCGACCTCGTAGGCCACCAACGAGAGCGTATCGATCTTGATCGCCGCGATCAGGCCTTCGCGCAGTCCAAGATGGCGCATCGGCGCGACGGCGAAATACTGGAAGGCGATCCCGAACAGGTAAGCGAGCACGAAGGCGGCGAGCAGCTTGCCGCCGAACAGCGATCCGAACACCGCAAAGGCGGTGGCGAAGGCGAGCCAGTCACCGATGAAGTCGCCCAGCGCGCAGCCAGCTCCGCAATGCGCCGCGCCATTGAAGGTCGCCTGCCACATCGGCGGGTCCGGCCTATGCGTCATCGCCATCCCCTCGCCGTGCATCGCCTCCATCGTCATGGCGCCCGACGTCTTCATCGCGCCAGTCTTCATCGCGCCAGCCTTCGTCACTGGCGCCCGTCCGAACCAGACGTAGAAGATGAGGCCGAGCGGCCCCCAGTAGAGCAGCGTCAGCGGCCACACCGCGTTCATCACGGCCATCGGCTGGCGGCGATACTGCGAGACGTCGGCGGCGACCCCCAGCGCCGTCGCCACCGACAGTGGCACGTAGACCGCCGCGATGATGTTCAGCCAGCCCGGTGCCAAGGAGAACCTCCGGGCGGGTAAGCCGGTGCGGCTGCAATTGTTCCGGGGCGCCCGGCGCCCGGAACTGGCATCCCGGGCCGTGCGTTGCTGTCGCAACAGAGGTTCGCGCATGGATTCCACCATCGATATCGCCCCCGCAACGCCGCTCGATCCGGCCGCCTTCGATCGTGCCCACATGCGCACCTATGCCGGTTTCACCCACATGCTGCGCTGGTTTGCGCTGCATGTTGTGGTCGCTCTCACCGGCATCGCCTGCTTCCTCGGCGGTCACGCCGGCTTCGGTGTCCTTTTCCTCATCGCCGCCACAGCCCTGCTCGTCTGGGGCGTCCTGACGACGCGGCTGGCGGCGCGGGCTGTTACCGGCCAGGCCACCTCCTCGGCCCACGAAGTCGCTGAGGAAACCGCCTTTCTCGCCGACAGCGATCTTCACAGCGCCGCTGCCTGAGCGCGGGACGGTTGAATGACGCGGCCTTCCGGGACTAGAGTTGAAGGGTGAGGCGGGCTTTCCCCGCCGCGGACGACAACTACCGGGAAACCCGGCGCTGGGGCGCGGGTCCATTTTTCATGTATGCCAGGATCGAGAAGTTCCTGTCGCGCACCATGAAGCGCGGCACGCTGGAGATCATTGATGCCTCCGGCAAGCTTCACAAATACGGCGACGGCACCGGCACCCCGGTCCGCCTGCGCTTCACCAGCGAGGACGCCGAGCGCAACGTCGCCAACAATCCCGACCTGAAGCTCGGCGAGGAATACGTCGACCAGGGCATCCGCATCGAGCAGGGCACGCTCTACGACTTTCTGATGGTGCTCTTCGACAATATCGAAGGCGTCATTCCGCCGTGGCCGGTCGTGATGCGCGCCGTGTGGCGTTACATCAACCGGCGCCGCGACCAGGCCAACACGATGTCGCGCTCGCGCCACAACGTCCATTCCCACTACGACCTCGACGGGCGGCTCTACCGTCTCTTCCTCGACGCCGACATGCAGTATTCGTGCGCCTACTTTGAGGACGGCGTCACCAGTCTCGACGAAGCGCAGCTCGCCAAGAAGCGGCACATCGCCGCCAAGCTGGACCTGAAGCCCGGCCAGCGCATCCTCGACATCGGCTGCGGCTGGGGTGGGCTCGGCCTCTACATCGCCGAGCACTTCGACGTAGAGGTCACCGGCGTCACGCTGTCCGACGAGCAGTTCGCCGTCGCCAACCAGCGTGCCGAGGAGCGCGGCCTCAGCAAGCGGGCGCGTTTTCTGCTGCAGGATTACCGCAAGGTTGAGGGGCCGTTCGACCGCATCGTGTCGGTCGGCATGTTCGAGCACGTCGGCGTCGGCCATTTCCGCGAATACTTCAGCCATGTGAAGCGGCTGTTGACACCCGATGGCACCATGCTGCTGCATTCGATCGGCCGCAGCGGCACGCCCGGCTACACCAGCGCCTGGATCCAGAAGTACATCTTCCCCGGCGGCTATATCCCGTCGGTGTCGGAGGTCGTGCCGGTCATCGAGAAAAGCGGCCTTTATCTCACCGACATGGAGATCCTGCGCCTGCACTACGCCAAGACGCTGCGCGCCTGGCACGAGCGCTTTATGGCGCACCGCGAGCAGGTGCTCACGTTCTTCGACGAGCGCTTCATCCGTTTGTGGGATTTCTACCTGACGGCCTCTGAGGTCGCCTTCCGTACCGGCGCGATGGACAATTTCCAGATCCAGCTGTCGAAGAAGCTCGACGCACTGCCTCTTACCCGCCGCTACATGGTCGACGCCGAGGATGCGCTGCGCCGCAAGGAAAGCAGCGCCGAGCGTTCGCCGGTGCGCATCGCCGGCGAATAACCCCAAAGGCGTCCTTCGGCTGCGAGCGTCGGCAACAGGAGCCGGCCCCGGGGCCACCCCGCGCCGCAACAATGTGGCGGCACTTTGAGGGCGGGCCTGTCGGCTATCCTGTGGCGCGCACGCAACGCTGCGCGCCAACCGGCGCCTCGACCGAACGCTCCTGAGGATATCGGGCACATCTCGCGCTGGCGCATTGCCGACGCCACACCTCCGGTCGCACGTTCCGCCGTGTCACGGGGACTTATCCCCAGGTGGCCAAATCCTGCCCCGCAATCGTCACGGGGCGAACCTCTTCTCACCACGAAGGCGCCGGAGCATCGGTGCCGGGCGAAGGAGGTGCGGGAGCGTATATTATGCGGGTCGGCGTTGCGTTTGCGTCTGCTTTCGGGGCGGTGGTGTGGATGGCGGCGGCTTCGCCGGCGTGGGCGGCGTCACCGGCCTACTGTGCCCTTTATGCCCGGGAATATGCGGTCGCGCGCATCGGTCCCGTTACCAGCGACCAGTCGGCCAGCGCCTCCAAGCGGGTCGAGGACCAGGCCTATTTCCGCTGCCTGAACCTCGACGACGAGCCGGAGTTTCCCGCGACCTCCGCGTACTCCGGTGCCTCGGTGGAGGATCTCGACGGCGGCGCCAGCGGGCCCTTCCAGGACATCGCCGAGGGCGATACCGATACCAGCGACGATACCGACATCGGCATCACGACCGCCAGC
>DASZQY010000012.1:0-3805 GCA_035549395.1 Bauldia sp. | reverse complement strand
CCGTCGGCGAGCACGCGCTCGCCCACCTCGGCGACGCGTTCGTAGAGCATGTCGGGCTTGACGATCTTCTTGGCGAAGATGTCCGGCCGCGCCTGATAGCCGATCTTCAGCGCGTCGCGGAAGCCGCGCGTGACAAGGAGCAGGACCCGGTCGCCCTTGCGCTCGAGCAGCGCATTGGTGGCAACGGTTGTGCCCATCTTGACGCTGGCGATGCGCGCCGCGGGCAGCGGCGTGCCGGGAGCGAGGCCAAGCAGCCGACGAATGCCGGCGACCGCGGCATCGGAATAGGCATCGCGGTTTTCGGACAGCAGCTTGGTGACGTGCACGCGGCCGGCCGGATCGCGGCCAATGACGTCGGTGAAGGTGCCACCGCGGTCGATCCAGAAGTCCCACTCGCCCTGCCCTGCGGCCGCCAAGATTTTCCGCTCCCTGTCCACCGCCAGTTAACCCACCGCCGGCCGCGGCATCGCTCCATGTTGTTCCAACCGCGGGCGCACGGCTATAGCATCCGCCCGCCACGGAGACTCGGTCCCGAGATGTTCTTCCGCCGTCTTGCCCTCGCCCTGCCGCTGCTGCTCGCCGGTCTTTCACCGGCGTTTGCGGTGTGCCCCGGGCCGAGCGTGCTGTTCCAGGATTCCTTCGACACGCTGCAGCCGACGTGGGGCGAGCCGAGCGACGCCATCAAGGTCGCCAACGGCCAGCTCGTGATGACGCCGCCAGTCGGCACCTACATCTGGGCCGTCAACAACGCCGGCGTGTACGACGACCTCGACATGTGCGTGACGGTGACGACGGTGACCGGCGTCGACCCGACCGAGGCCAAGGCCGGGCCGATCTTCTGGTACACCGACGTCAACAACTTCTACGTTTTCGAGATCGCGCCCAACGGCAAGGCTTCGGTCTGGCGGCGCCAGCGCGGCAAATGGCTGGCGCAGGCGAACTGGCAGGACGCCACCGACGCCAACAAGGGCGACGGCGCCTCGAACGAGTTGCGCGTGACGACGGTCGGCGACGACGCGACGTTCTACGTCAATGGGACGCAGTTCAAGAAGGTATCGGGCTCGGCGCCCGACGACGGCCAGCAGATCGGGCTGTTCGCCGCCTCGCCGGACAAGGACGCGGCGACGTTCGCCTTCGACGACCTCAAGGCGACGAAGCCGTAGGTAGCAGCATCGCGCTATTTGGCAGTCCTGTCGTCCCTGCGAAGGCAGAGACCCGGTAACCGCCGCCAGTGCAAGACAAGCAGCGACGGTGGTTACTGGACCCCGGCCTTCGCCGGGGTGACGGTCCAGGATTTGGCGGCGGCAGCGCTCAACATGTCAGCGCGAGGTGCCTTTTCCTGCTGGCATCGCGTATCTTTGAATCATGAGCATATGGGGCTGGATCGGACATGCGGCGGGAGGCGGGTTCGGCGCGCTTGGCGCCCTGCTCGTCAAGACGGGCGCACTTCTGGGCGCCATACCCGACGCCGACACGCGCCGCCGCGTCGCCTTCTCGATGGCGCTGATCGCGCTCGCCGCCAAGATGGCCAAGGCCGACGGCGTCGTGACGCAATCCGAGGTCGGAGCATTCCGGCGGATCTTTGAGGTGCCCGACAGCGAACGCGGGCATGTCGCGCGCCTGTTCGACCTGGCGAAGGGCGACATCGCCGGATACGACGTCTACGCCGCGCGGATTGCGCATCTCTTCGCCGATGAGCCGGCGATGCTGGCCGACGTGCTCGATGGGCTGTTCGTCATCGCCAAGGCGGATGGCGCCGTGCACGAGCGCGAGCTGGCCTACCTGGAGTCGGTCGGCGAAATCTTCGGCATCAGGGGCGCCGCCTTCGAGAGGATCGCGACCCGCCACGTCGTCGGCCCGGAGGGCGACCCCTATGCGGTGCTCGACGCAGGCCGCGACTGGCCGCTGGACGAGATCCGCGGGCGCTACCGCGAGCTGGTGGCCGAGAACCACCCCGACAAGCTGATCGCGCGCGGAGTGCCCGCCGAGTTCATCGCCATCGCCAATGACCGCATGGCGGCGATCAACCGCGCCTGGGAGACGATCGAGCGGCAGCGCAGGCCAGGCATGGCGGCGACATGACCGGGATGACGGCAATTGCCGAGATGCCGTCGCCCAATCACGGCGAACGCGCCGCCGGCAAGGCGATCGACATGCTGATCCTGCACTACACCGGCATGGAGAGTGGCGAGCGGGCGCTGCGCTGGCTGTGCGACCCGGAATCGGGCGTGTCGTCGCACTATTTCGTCTACGAAGACGGCCGCGTCTGCCGGCTGGTCGACGAGAACCGCCGCGCCTGGCATGCCGGGAAGTCGCTGTGGGAAGGCGACAGCGACGTCAACTCGCGCTCGATCGGCATCGAGATCGCCAACCCGGGACACGAGTTCGGCTACCACCCCTATCCGGATGTCCAGGTCGACGCGGTGATCGCGCTCTGCCGCGACATCGTCGCGCGCCATCCGATACCGGCACACCGCGTGCTGGCACATTCCGACGTCGCACCGATGCGCAAGGAAGACCCGGGCGAGCTGTTTCCGTGGCGCCGGCTCGCTGAGGGTGGGATCGGCCTATGGGTTCCGCCGGAGCCGATCACGATTTCATCCGCGACGACAACCTTGCGACGTGGTGAACGTGGCGAGGGCGTGGCGAAGCTGCGCCAGCGGCTTTCGCGTTATGGTTACGGTGTCGAAGCCGGCGATGAGTACGACGTGGTTACCGAAGCCGTGGTTCGGGCCTTCCAGCGGCACTTTCGCCCTGCCCGCGTCGACGGCGCCGCCGATGCGTCAACCATTAAGACGCTCGGGCGCCTGCTCGAAATGCGGCGGAATTGATCACGCAACCCTACAAATTGTTACAGTTAAGAGTCGGTATTTGACTTTTCGTGCCCGATTTCCGGGCGCTTCCACCCGCATGAACCCGGCCTCCCCACCAACAAGAGAGACCACTCTTCATGCGATCAGTCGTTCGTGTTGTGTTTGCGTCCACATTCTTCCTAGCCACCGCCGGCGCCATCTCCAGCCCGGCATTTGCAGGTGATCCCTCAGCCTACGCTGCCCTCATCGCGACCCACGCCGCCGCCAATGGCCTCTCCGTGGAGCTCGCCTCTGCCGTGGTCCGCCATGAGAGCAACTTCAACCCCAATGTGACCGGCCGGGCCGGCGAGATCGGCCTCATGCAGATCAAGCTGTCGACGGCGCGGGCGCTGGGCTACCGCGGCACCCGCCGCGGCCTTTACGACCCGGCAACCAACATCAAATGGGGCATGATCTATCTCGGCCAGGCGCAGCAGCTGGCCGGTGGATCGCAGTGCGGCACGCTCTCCCGCTACAACGCCGGCCTCTACGCCCGCCGCCTGGTCAAGAGCTATTGCCGGCAGGTGATGGCGAAGGCAGCGCCGACCACCAGTCACCACAAGCCGAAGATGGAGGTGGCGAGCGCCGGTGGCTCGACACACCACAAGACCAAGAAGGAGCAGGTCGCCATGCTCTCCAAGCAGCAGGAGGACGGCACCGCCGGCAACTTCCTCAAGGCACTGCTCACGCTGAACGAGTAGTTCGTCATATGTGGCCCGCCGGCACGGGCAGGTCTTGACCCGTGGCCGGCGGACTGCCATTTCCGGGGCGTCAGTCGGCCGGACGGCCGCTCCGCCAAGTGCCGAAAGGCCGGCGGAGAGGAAAGTCCGGGCTCCACGGAAGCACGGTGCCGGATAACGTCCGGCGGGGGCGACCCCAGGGAAAGTGCCACAGAGACTTAAACCGCCGATCGCGGCTTCGGCCGCGAGGCAAGGGTGAAAAGGTGGGGTAAG
>DASZQY010000011.1:0-2153 GCA_035549395.1 Bauldia sp. | reverse complement strand
CTCGCCCCTGGCAGCATCGTCGGTCATGGCGCGCAGATGCAGGTCCGCCACGTCGCGCACATCAACGAAGCCCGAATTGATCCCGGGCTGCGCCGGTGGCGGCGATCGGCCAGTCACTGGGCTATACGTCCGAAAGCGCATTCAGCAACGCCTTCAAACGCACTACCGGCAACTCGCCCAGGGCATACCGAAATGCCAAGCGGGCGTCTGTTTCGCCATGAAGGATGGCCCGGCCAGATAAGCTGGAGACGCCGACTCCGCGATACGATCATTCCCCGCACGCCGCTTTGCGGTAGATTTTCTGGCGGAGAGAGTGGGATTCGAACCCACGGTGGGCTTGCACCCACGCCGGTTTTCAAGACCGGTGCCTTAAACCACTCGGCCATCTCTCCCCGGTTCGCCATAACAGGGGGCCATCACCATTGCAAAACGCGGATACTCCCGGACGAGCGCTCAGGCGAGCGAGAGCGCGCGGGTAGGAGAGACAGGCACGCAACAGAGCCGGACGCCGGCGGCCGGGCGATGCGCCGCCACAATTAATTCCCGCGTTTCCACGCGCGATTGTGGCGCCGGTTAGCCGGCGCAACCAACGGCCGGCGACGAATCAGGCTCGTCCGAGACCGTCAAACTGATCCAACCCCTTCAAGGCGCAGTCAGATTCAGCCCTCGGTGCGGCCAGATCGCCGCATGGGGTGGGTCGATCCCGCGGGCAAGATATGGCGGGAAACAGCCTTTATCGCCTTGCCATCGCCCAGTTCTTTGCGCACTTTGGCCGCGCCGTTTACTCGTGGTTAAGAGTCGCGAGACGATCAATCACATGGGGCAGGGCAAAGCGGCGGGACCAAAGGGGCGCGATTGACCATTCCGGGGAATCCCAGCGCGGCCGTGGTGACAGCAGCCGGTGCCGGTCGGCACCGAACCTCTGGCGCGCGCGTGCCGGCATGAGAGTTCGGCCGCTCGTCCGCGTTCTCGTTCTCGGCGCCATTGCCGCCACGCTTGCCGCCTGTTCGTCGTCGCTGCCGTTCGTCGGCGAGAAAAGCCACTCCAAGGAGTATTTCTCCGAGCGCACTTACGGTCCTGCCAGCCCGCGCGTGGTCACGGCCGGTCCGATGCCGCGCGGTGGCGGGCATGCCGTCACCGGCGTCGCCTACAACGTCGCCGGCAAGACCTACACGCCAACCGATACGCCGAACACGAGCGAGGTCGGCCTCGCGTCCTGGTACGGCGATGCTTTCCACGGCCGCCTGACGGCGAACGGCGAGGTCTACGACGTCAATGGCCTGACCGCCGCGCATCCGACGTTCCCGCTGCCCAGCTACGTGCGGGTCACGGATCTCGAAAACGGCCGCTCGATCATCGTGCGCGTCAACGACCGCGGGCCGTTTGCCAGCGATCGCATCATCGACGTGTCGGAGCGTGTCGCCGGCATCCTGGGCTTCCAGGACGAAGGTACCGCCAAGGTGAAGCTCGACTATATCGGGCCGGCGCGCATGGACGGTCAGGACGACCGGATGTTGCTCGCATCGTACAAGGGGCCGGCGATCGGCGGTGGCAACAGTTCGATGTTCGCCTGGCTGCAGCCGAAGCCCAATCAGGTGGACACAAAGCCGCCGGTGGTTCTGGCTTCGGCGACGGCACCGCTGCCCCGTATCCGCCCGCTGGACACCTATCCGCCGAAGGCTGCGTCGAGTGCGCCGATGGCAATCGACGCGTTCGGTTCTGACGACGACAGCGGGGACGATCCGCTGGCGCCGCTGATCCTGCGCTCCAGCATGGTGACGTCGTACGCGTCGCAGGCACCGCTCACGGCGGCGCAGGGTGCCGCCAACGCGCTGGCCGGCGGCGGGGATATCCACACCGATCTTGCCTCGGCCGCACGGCGCGCCGCCGCGCGCATGGATGGGCAAGCCGCGGCGAGCGAGGTTGCCGCGACCATGTCCGGCGGTGCGACCATCCAGCTTGGCGCCTTCGGGGATCCCGCCAACGCCAGCCGGATCGCGGCTTCGTTCGGCCGGTTCGGTTCGGTGCAGGCGGTGCCCGGGACGGATGCGTCGCGGCCGCTGACGGTCATCCGCGTGGCGCTGAATGCGGGCGTCGATGCCGGCAGCGTGCTGGACGCGGCGAAGGCGGCGGGCCTTTCCGGAGCGTTCATC
>DASZQY010000010.1:0-6977 GCA_035549395.1 Bauldia sp. | reverse complement strand
AGGCGAACCGTCTCGCCGACATTGCCGGCGCGCAGCGCGCCGCAGGTGTGGCTTCGATATGGGTGCATCGCAAAAACCTACGAGGAATTCGCCGGAATCGCGGCGCCGACAAGCTGCCGCAGGCGGGCGCGAAAAGCGCATGCCGCCCCCGCATTGTCAAGGATACGCAAGGGGATAGCCCTAACATCACAGATGTGGCATTTTCGCCACTCGGGCTTCCGCTCTGGTTTGTCGCTTTGGTCAAAATTTAAGGTCCGGATCGCGCCTGCGATAGCGACAAGGCAGGTGTCGCCCGCTATACCGAACCCATGACCATCATCACGACCACCGGCGATCTCGCCGCCGCCTGCAAGCGCATGGCGCGGTTCGAGGCGGTGACCGTCGATACCGAATTCATGCGGGAAACGACCTATTGGCCAAAGCTTTGCGTCATCCAGCTGGCCAGTCCCGAAGAGGCGGTGATCATCGACGCCACGGCGCCCGAACTTTCCCTCGATTCATTCTTCAAGCTTATGAAGAATGAGAAAGTCATCAAAGTCTTTCATGCCGCGCGGCAGGACATCGAGATCGTCTTCCACCTCGGCGGACTGATCCCGCACCCGGTTTTCGACACCCAGGTCGCCGCCATGGTGTGCGGCTTCGGCGATTCCATCAGCTACGACCAGCTCGTCCACCGGCTGACCGGCGCGCGGATAGACAAGAGTTCCCGCTTCACCGACTGGGCGCGGCGCCCGCTTTCCGACAAGCAGGTCGAGTACGCGCTTGCCGATGTGACGCACCTTCGCGACGTCTATGCCTCGCTCGCCCAGCAGCTTGCGGAGCAGAACCGCACCGAGTGGGTGCGCGAGGAGATGGAGGTGCTGACTTCGCCGGAGACCTACCAGGCGGAGCCGGAGCACGCGTGGAAGCGGCTGAAGCTCAGGGTGCGCAAGCCGACCGAGCTCGCCGTGCTGCAGGCCGTCGCCGCGTGGCGCGAGCGCGAGGCGCAGGCCCGCGACGTTCCGCGCGGCCGCGTGCTCAAGGACGACGCCATCTACGAAATCGCTGCGCAGCAGCCGACTACGGCCGCAGCTCTGGGCCAGCTCCGCACGACGCCGCGCGGTTTCGAGCGTTCGCGCACGGCCGAAGATATCGTGGCCACCGTGCGCAAGGCGCTCGAGACCCCTAAGGACCAGCTCCCCAAGGTGCCCAAGCACAAGCCCCTGTCGAACGGCAACGGCGCCGCGGTCGATCTGCTCAAGGTGCTGCTCAAGATGATCAGCGAGAGCCATGGCGTAGCGTCCAAGATCATCGCCACCGTTGACGATCTCGAAGCCATCGCCGGCGACGACAAGGCCGATGTCCCGGCAATGACCGGCTGGCGGCGCGACCTGTTCGGCGAAACCGCGCTGAAGCTGAAGCACGGCGAGATCGCGCTCGCCGTCAAGCAGAACCACGTCGTCGCAATCGAGAAGTAGCCGACCCGCGCTTCAGCCGCTGCGAGAAGCGGCGACGCCGTTATTCTGTGCCGGCGCGGCGATCCCGGCCTTGGGCATCACAAGCCTGAATGTCACGCCGAGTTCGTCGCTGTGGAAGCTGATCTGCGCGCCGAGGTCGGCCGCCAGCGCGCGAATGACCTTGAAACCGACGTTGCCGCTGGTTTGTGGATCGACCCCCTCCGGCAAGCCGACGCCGTCGTCCTCGATCTGCAGGATGAGGTCGGCGCCGGCGCAATTGCAGGTGACCGCCAGGCGGCCGCTCACTCCCGAGGGATGGGCGTATTTCATGGAATTGGTGACGACCTCGCACGCGATCAGCGCAATGTTGAGCGTGCGCTTCGAGCCGAAGCGGCACGCGGCATCTATGTTGAGCTCGAGTTTCGTTTGCGTCGCGCCGGAAAGCGAGTTGACCACGTTGGCGACGACGTCGCGCAGGTAGGAGTCCAGCACGACCGTCTCATCATGCGGCAGGCGCGCCAGAGCCTTGTGCAGCTCGGCTATGGTCTCGAGTCTGGCCCCGATGTCCGCCAGCGACATGGCCGCCTCAGCCGGATGAATGGGCTGGCTGAGCTGCTTCAGACGTTGCGATTGCAGCCGCACCATGCCGGCGAGGATCGCCAGGTGGTTCGCGATGCGATGGTTTGCCTCCGCGGCTCCATCGAAATCCGGTTGGGGTCCGTCGGGGTTGCGTGTCTCGATCAGCATACGCTTCGCTCTTGCCCCGAAGCATTAGGATGAACGCCGAATTGGCGCCTGGCAAGAAAGTTATAGTTGGTTGATTGTGCCGAAGTCGTCTTCCTCTGCAAATGTGCGTAGACCGGCTTGTGCGCTTAAGGCAGTTGAGCCGCTTTGTGCATAAAATGAGTAACACACGTTATTGCCGTGCTTGACGCTGATTGAGCCAGTTACGTATAGGACAGTTGGGGCAGGAGCGCGTTGATGGGTGAATTGAGCCGCGGCGAACGACTGCAGATCATGCTGACGGCTGAAGAACTTGAGGCGGTGGACAGCTGGCGGTTTGACAAGCGCATGCCAAGCCGCGCTTCGGCGGTGCGCGAACTGCTCAAGCGCGGGCTCGCCGCCGAAGGTTTTCTGGCTGCAAAGGGCGGCTCCAAATCAAAAGACTTCGGCGTCGTCGACAATGACGACGACCCTTCGGACAAGCGGAAACATCGTTAGCCGGCTACCGCGATCGACGCCTCAAGTCCGGCGAGCTTGGCGAGCTGGCCGAGGCGACGCATCACGCGCGCACCGCCGAGCGGCGCCAGATCCTGCGGCAGGACCAGCGTCAGCGTCTTGCCCTTCTGCTCGATCCTGGTGCGCTGCACGATGTCGGGCATGGCGCCCGATATGAGGTGCGCGACGCGGAGGGTGGCGCCCAGCGCCCGTGCCCGTTCCATCAGCCGCGTCGAGGCAAGCTCCCGGATGCGCGGCGAAAGCTGCTCGTCGATCAGCCCTTCGTGACGGTAGAAATTGGCGAGCGCCAGATAGGCCCGGCCGGGATGGTCGATGCCGATGAAGGCGGCGTTGGCGATCAGGTTCAGGCTCTGCTCGCCGCGATATTCCGGGTGCGCCCGCCAGTGGATGTCGGCCAGCAGGCACGCCGCACGCCGCAGCCTCGCCTCTTCCGCGGTCTCGTCTATGCCCAGCGCCTTGAACGCCATCTCGGACCATGGTCCGAGTTCGAGGACGTGGCGCGGCGAGCGTGAGCGCAGATAGTTCAGCTCCTCGCAGGCGACGATCAGCGGGTCGCGGGCCTTCTCCTTGGCGTCGAGCAGGTCGTAGAGCAGCCCCTCGCGCACGCCGAGCGCCGACATGATGACGCTCGATGGGCGCATCGCGTCGATAACCTGCTCCAGCACCGCCGCGCCGTACGGGAGCAACGCGCGGCGGCTGCGCGACACCACCTCGATCGAATCGATGGAATCGAGGTCGCGCCGCGCCACCATGCGGCAGAAATCGGCCGCCTCCCCCGCCTCGATGGCGTAATCGTGCATGACGTGCAGCGGGTAGCCCTTCTGGCGCATGTGCAGCCGTGCCAGCGAGCGCCAGGTGCCGCCGATCGCGTAGAAGGGCCGCTTGGCGCCCTTGGCCAGCACCTTCGACGCCGACAGTATCTCGCCGGCGATCTTCTCGGCCTTCTTGAGCGAGCCTTCGGCCATCTCCTCGAGGCGCAGGCCGCCGAGCGGAAAGCTTTCGCCTTCGCCTATCTTGCTGCCGCTGATGTCCACGACCTCGAGGCTGCCGCCGCCAAGGTCGCCGGCGATGCCATCGGGCTTGTGGAAGCCGGAGACTACGCCGAGCGCCGACAGGCGCGCCTCCTCCTGCCCGGAGAGAATGGCGACCTTGATCTTGCAGATGGCCTCGACCGAGGCGATGAAATCCGGCCCGTTGGCGGCTTCACGCACCGCCGCCGTCGCCAGCACGTGCAGCGCCGAGACGTGCATCTGTTCGCAGAGCGTGTTGAAGCGGCGGATCGCCGTCAGCGCCGAGGCAATCGCTTCAAGATCGAGCCGGCCGCGGGCCGCGACGCCGCGCGCCAGGCCGCACAGTTCCTTCTCGTTGAACAGCGGCGTCGCCGAGCGGCCAAGGTGCTCGTAGACCACCAGTCGCACCGAATTGGAGCCGATGTCGACAATGGCGACCGGGCCGCCGTTGAGGATCCGGCCCGGGGCGTCTTCGGCTGGCGCTGTCGTTTTCGGCAAACGCTAGGCCTGCTTGGCGGCGCGGCGGCGCAGCGGTTTCGGCGAGTCCGTCTTCAGCGACTTGCCGCGGCCTGACAGGCTGGGATTGGTCATGAAGTACTCGTGCGCATTGAACGGCGCCTCCCCGCGCGCCGGCTTGATGCGCTCGGAGCGGCCGTCGGGCAGCACGCGCCAGCTCTGCTGGTTGTCGGTCAGGTTGGCGACCATGATCTGATCCAGTACCTGCTCGTGCACCGTCGGGTTGAAGATCGGCACCAGCGCCTCGACCCGGCGGTCGAGATTGCGCGGCATCATGTCGGGCGAGCCGATATAGACCATCGCCTGGTCGGAGGGCAGCCCGAAGCCGTTGCCGAAAGCGAAGATGCGGGCGTGCTCGAGGAAACGGCCGACGATGGACTTCACGCGGATGCGCTCCGACAGTCCCGCGATGCCCGGCCGCAGGCAGCAGATGCCGCGCACGACGAGATCGATCTCCACCCCGGCCTGGCTGGCGTCGTAGAGCGCATCGATGATCTGCGCGTCGACCAGCGCGTTCAGCTTCAACCAGATCTGGCCCGGCCGGCCGGCCTTCACGTGCGCCACCTCGGCGGCGATCAGTTCGAGCATCCGCTTTCTCAGCGTCAATGGCGAGACCGCCATGCACTCCAGCTTCTCCGGCTCCGAGTAGCCGGTGACGTAGTTGAAGATGCGGCCGACGTCGCGGCCGATCATCGGATCGGCGGAGAAGAACGACAGGTCGGTATAGATGCGCGCCGTCACCGGATGATAGTTGCCGGTGCCGATGTGGACGTAGGTGGCGAGCTGCCCCGCCTCGCGGCGAACGACCAGCGACAGCTTGGCGTGGGTCTTGAGGTCGATGAACCCGTATACGACCTGCACGCCGGCGCGTTCGAGGTCGCGGGCCCACTTGATGTTGGCGGCCTCGTCGAAACGCGCCTTGAGCTCGACCACGGCAGTCACGGTCTTGCCCGCCTCGGCGGCCTCCGCGAGCGCGCGCACGATCGGAGAATCGTTGGATGTGCGGTAGAGCGTCTGCTTGATCGCGACCACGTCGGGGTCGCTCGCCGCCTGGCGCAGGAACTGCACCACCACGTCGAACGACTCGTAGGGGTGATGGACGACGATGTCCTTCTCGCGTATGGCGGCAAGGCAGTCGCCGCTGTGCTCGCGGATGCGCTCCGGGAAGCGCGGCGTATAAGGCGTGAACTTGAGCGAGGGTCGGTCGATCGACGCTATCTGCGACAGGTCGTTCAGCGCCAGCACGCCGTTGACGAGGAAGATCTCGTCGCCGGAAACGCCCAGCGCCTCGGCCACCAACGCGCGCAGCGTGTCGGGCATCGCGCTCTCGACTTCGAGCCGGATCACCGATCCGCGGCGGCGGCGCTTGAGCGCGCTTTCGAAGAAGCGCACCAGATCCTCGGCTTCTTCCTCGACCTCGATGTCGGAGTCGCGCACGACGCGGAAGGCGCCCATGCCTTCGACGTTGTAGCCCGGGAACAGGCGCGCCACGAACAGCGTCACCGCCTGGTCGATCGAGATGAAGCGGTCGCGGCTGGCGTCGGTGGACGGCAGGCGGATGAAGCGGTCGAGAGTCCCCGGCATCCTGAGCAGCGCGGTCATGCGCTGGCCATTGGTCTTGCGCGTGAGCTGCAGCGCGACGGTGAGACCGAGGTTCGGGATGAACGGGAACGGGTGCGCCGGGTCGATGGCGAGCGGCGTCAGCACCGGAAAGATCGAGTCGAGGAAGTGGTGCTCCAGCCACTCGCGCTCGCTGTCTTCGAGGTTGTTCGCATCGACCAGCGCCACGCCCGCCGCGGCAAGCTGCTCGCGCAGCGTCCCCCAAACCGCCTGCTGGTCGCTGGCGAGCGCCGAGACCGCCGCGCCGATCGAGGCAAGCTGCTCCGAGAGCGACTGCCCGTCGTCGGACACCATGGCGATGCCCAGCCGCTGCTGCCCCTTCAGGCCCGCGACGCGCACCATGAAGAATTCGTCGAGGTTGTTGGCCGAGATGGAGAGGAAGCGCAGACGCTCGAGCACCGGATGGTTCGGGTTCGTCGCCTCCTCCAGAACCCGGCGGTTGAAGTGCAGCCACGACAGTTCGCGGTTGATGAAGCGGTCGGGCCGCTGGCGCAGACGAGCCGTCGCGCCCTCACCGACCGCCGCGGCGGTCGCGCTCTCGGCGGAAAGCGGAAGGTTGGTCTGGTCCATAAGGCGGCTTCGCGGATTCTTCAGGGGAAGATATAGCCCTAAACACTAATTGTGACGATTTCGACAAGGCGTTCGTGTCACCCCCATATCCTCCCAGCCACGCTTCCCCGGCCGCCGCTGACAAATGGCTTGACCCACGCTCCTTATATCATAAGCTATATCGTACGATATAGTTCCCCTGGCGACATTCATGAATCATCGTTTCATCGTCCTTCTCACAGCCGTTGCCATCGATTCGATCGGCATCGGCCTCATCTTTCCCATCCTTCCCGCCCTGGTGCGGGAGGTCGCGGGCCCGACTGACAGCGCCGTTCTGTTCGGCGTCATCATGGCGGTCTACGCCCTGATGCAGTTCATCTGCTCGCCGGTGCTGGGCGCGCTCAGCGACCGCTTCGGCCGCCGGCCCGTCCTGCTCGTCTCCATCGCCGGTGCCGCCGTCGATTACCTCGTGATGACGTTCTCGCCGCTGTTCGCGGTGTTGCTCATCGGGCGCATGATATCCGGCATAACCGGCGCCAACATGGCGGTGGCCACGGCCTACATCGCCGACATCACGCCGGAGGAGGAGCGCGCCAGCCGCTTCGGC
>DASZQY010000009.1:0-8251 GCA_035549395.1 Bauldia sp. | reverse complement strand
CGGATCGACCGGTCGCCTATCACGGCCCGCTCGTGCTGAAGTCGGTCGTCGTGCTCGCCGTGATGATCGTCGCCTTCTTCGCCGGTGCGCCGGTGGCGGAAGTCGCGGTGCTCGGCGGCGCCTACCTCCTGCTCACCCGCCGCGTCCGGCCGGCCAAGGTCTATGCGCTCATCGACTGGCCGCTGCTCGTCATGTTCGCCGGCCTGTTCGTCGTCGTCGCGGCGCTGGAGCAGGCGGTGCTCGGGCCGCGCGCCATCGCCGCTATCTCCGGCCTCGATCTGGCGAACGTCCCGGTGCTGGCGCTGGTCACCACGGTGCTGTCGCAGCTCGTCTCCAATGTGCCGGCGGTTCTCGTGCTGCGTCCGTTCGTCGCGCCACTCGCCGATCCGGACCGTGCGTGGCTCACGATCGCCATGGTCTCGACGCTGGCCGGCAACCTCACGATCGTCGGTTCGGTCGCCAACCTCATCGTGGTCGAGCAGGCCCGCAAGACCGGCATCGACATCTCCTTCCGCCGCTATCTCGTCGCCGGCGTGCCGGTCGCGCTGGCTACGCTGGCGCTTGGAACGGCGTGGTTGACTTGGCTGTGAAAATCGCCGATTTCCGTCCATGAAAGCGCTAACATCGGGCCACTGCGGACCGCAGCCATGACCGCTTCCCGCGCCATCGTCGTCATGGGGGTCGCCGGCAGCGGCAAGACGAGCGTCGGCGAGAAGCTCGCCGCGCGTCTCGGTTATCCCTTCCGCGACGCCGATGAGTTCCACCCGCCAGCCAACATTGCCAAGATGTCCGCCGGCACCCCGCTTACCGATGCCGACCGCTGGCCGTGGCTGGATGCCATCGGCACCGCCATCCACGACGCCGGCTCGGCCGGCATCGTCATCGCATGTTCGGCGCTGAGGCGCGTCTACCGCGAGCGCATCGCGGCGCGCGCCGGCCGGGCCGTGACGTTCGTCTTCCTCGACGGCTCGCTCGCCACGCTGCGGGAGCGCATCGGCCACCGGCGCGGCCACTTCATGCCGCCCGCCCTGCTCGATTCGCAGCTCGCCACGCTGGAGCGCCCGACGCCGGACGAACATGCGATCACCGTCTCGGTCGAGCCGCCGCTCGATCAGGTAGTCGCTGCGGTCGTCGCGGCGCTGACCTAGCCGCGCTTGCGGTCGGCCAGCGTGAAGGAACCGACGCCGGCCAGCACCATGGCTGTCCCGGCGATGTCGGTCACGGTCAGGTGCTCGCCGAGCACAATCACCGCCAGCACCACGGTGATCACCGGCGACAGCGTGGCGATGGTGGAATTGGCCTGCGCCGAAATGCGGTGCAGCGCGGCGTTGAGAAAGAACGTCGGCAGCACGGTCGAGCCGATGGCGAGATAGAGCGAGATTTCCCAGACGCGCGGCGGCAGATCGAGCGCGCTCAGCGGCTCGGTCACCAGAAACTGCGCGAAGCAGCCGATCGCGGCGCCGGTCATGGCGATGCAGGTGAAGAGGCGCGGCCCCATCAGCGCGATCGTCTCCTTGGCCAGCAACTGGTAGAGGGCAAAGAACACCGCCGATACCAGTACCAGGCCGGCGCCGAGCGCCACGTGCGAGCCCGGGTCGCCCGATTTCTCGATGAAGATCACCGCCAGGCCGAGATAGGAAAGGCCAAAGGCTCCGACCGCGCGCCAGCGCACCGGCAGGCCGAAAAAGGCGGCGCCGAACAGCACAACGAACAGCGGGTAGGTGAACAGGATCAGCCGCTCGAACTGGGCCGAGATATAGCTCAGGCCGAGGAAGTCGGTGTAGCTCGCCGCCCAGTAGCCGAGGGCGCCGACCAGCGCCGCCTTCAGCGCCTGTCCCGCCGTCGGCAGCGCCCCCGTGCGGCGCTTCTCGCGCAGCGCAAATACGCCGATGACGAGATAGACCGGGACCGCCATCGCCATGCGAATGGCGAGCAGCGTGGCCGCGTCGATCGGCGCCTCGTAGGCAAGCTTGATCGCGATGCCCTTGGTGGCGAACAGGAAGGCGCCGACGGCGGCAAAGACGTAGCCGATCTCGGTGTAGCCGCGCGGGCGCGTCGGCGCGGCGGATGGGCTGCTGTCGGCAGTATTGGCGGTAGTCATGCGATCGTTCCTGAGAGTGAAGGACGATCGCCTGGAAGTGCCGGACCGGGCAGCGCGATCGTCCGCGCGCCGGTCGGGGCCTTCGTCTAGGTGCGACGCCGCCCGACCGCGCGAGGCGCGGTGCTAATAAGCCCAAGGAGATTGCGGGTGGCGGTCATGCGGGCGTCGGCATAGCACCGCCGCGGCTCGGAGGGAAGGCGCCGTTCCGGCATCCGCCCGGGGAAGATTGTCGCCCCCGCTCTCATCGTTCGTTAGGGACTTTCCCCCAGCATCCGGCGGGCTTCGCTTGCCAGGTCGAGGGTCACGTCTTGGACGCCGCATCCACGCGCATCGGTGCGCGGCACTATGCCGGCATCTTCGTTCTGTCGTGCGCCACGCTGGCGTACCAGATCATCATCACGCGCTTCTTCAGCGTCGTGCTCTACTATCACTTCGCCTTCGCGGCGATCTCGTTCGCCATGCTCGGGCTGACGCGCGGCGCGCTCAAGGTCTATCGCCGGCCGGAGCGCTTCGCTCGCGAGCGCGTGGCGTCCGAATTCGCGTGGCACGCGACCGGCTTCGCCGTCACCAGCGTCGCCGCGATGCTGCTCTTCCTGTGGCTGCCGTTGATCGTGCCGCCGTTCTGGGTCGGCCTTGCGTCGATCTCCTCCACCCTCCTGTTCATCGTCCCGTTCACGGCCAGCGGCGTCTGTATCACGCTGCTGCTGACGCGGCTGCCGCGGATCGGGGGCTGGCTCTACGCCGCCGACCTCTCGGGCGCTGCCATCGGCTGTCTCGGCGTGATCGCGGCGCTGATGCTGGTCGACCCGGTGAGCGCGACGCTGTGGCTCGCGGCCTTCTCCGCCGGCGCCGGCGCGTTCATGGTGCGCGGGGCCGGCGACCGCCGGGCGATGGCGGCCAGCCTCGGCATGGCGCTCGTGCTTGCCGCCGCGGCCTCCGTGCATACCGGCCTCGCCGCCTCCGGCGGCAATCACATCGGCGTGCTGTGGGCGAAGGGCGCGCCGCAGACCGAGACGCTGTTCGAACGCTGGAACACCTACTCGCGCGTGCGCGTGACGCCCTATCAGGGCAGCGGCCCGTTCGGCTGGGGGTTCTCGCGGCCGAGCGACGTCAAGGTCGATCAGAAATACCTCGACATCGACGCCGACGCGGCAACGGTGATCACCGGCTTCGACGGAAACGTCAGCCGCCTGAGCTACCTCGGCAACGATGTGATCAACGCGGCCTACCTGCTGCAGCCGGCGCATGACGTCGCCGTAGTCGGCGTCGGCGGCGGCCGCGACATCCTCTCCGCGATGTACTTCGGCGCGAAGAACATTACCGGCATCGAGATCAACCCGGCGATCTTCGAGGTGCTGACCGGCAAGTTCGCCGATTTCTCCGGCCACCTCGACCGGCAACCGGGCGTCAAGCTCGTCAACGCCGAGGCGCGCAGCTACCTCAACCAGTCGCCGGCGCGCTACGATCTCGTCCAGATATCGCTGATCGACACGTGGGCGGCGACCGCCGCCGGCGGCCTTACGCTCACCGAAAACCGCCTCTACACCGTCGAGGCATGGCGCGATTTCTACCGCACGCTCCGCCCCGGCGGCGTGCTGTCGGTGTCGCGCTGGTTCGAGCCGGCGACGCACCGCGAGGAGTTCTACCGCCTGCTGTCGATCGCGGCCGCCGCGCTGGAAGGGGCCGGCGTGCCGGCGAATGAGCTCGATCGCCACATCGTCGCGCTCAACGTCGGCAACATCGTCACGGTGATCACGCGGCCGGGCGCGCTCAGCGATGGCGAATGGCAAGCGGCGAAGTCGCGCTTCGCGGCCCAGGGCTTCACCGTGCTGGTCGGCCCCGGCATCCACTACGACGATGTCGCCTCGACCATCGTCGCCGGCAAGGCCGACGCTGGCTACTACGATTCCTTGCCGTTCAACGTCACGCCGTCCACCGACGACAACCCCTTCTTCTTCTACTCGGAATGGCTGGGCGACGTGATCACCGGCCATAACGGCGGCCGCGGGGCGGCCGGATCGGCGATCACCGTCACGCTGCTGCTCGTCGCGGTCGGCTTCTTGGCCTGCGTCGGATATGTCGGCATCCCGCTGGTGCGCCTCGCGCGGCGCGTCCCGCTGCGCACGCTGCTGCCGCCGGTCGGCTATTTCGGCGCCATCGGCATGGCCTTCATGCTGATCGAGATATCGCAGATGCAGCGCCTCATGGTCCTGCTCGGCCATCCGGTCTACGGGCTCGCCGTCGTGCTGTTCACCCTGCTTCTGTTCAGTGGCCTGGGCAGCGCCACCGTCGGCAAGGCGCCGCCCGGCATCGCCGGCGTCAGCGCGCGGCTCGCCGGCCTGCTCATCGCGCTGCTGGCGGCCGGCTGGCTGACGCTTGCGCTCGGCGATTGGGCGCGGGGTCAGGCCACCGACATGCGCATCGTTGTCTCGGTCGCCCTGCTCGCGCCGCCCGCCTTCTTCATGGGCATGATGTTCCCGATGGGCCTTGGCGCCTGGCGCCAGCAGGAGGATCTGCTGCCCTTCTTCTGGAGCACGAACGGCGTCGTCTCGACCTTCGCGTCGGTGCTCGGCATCCTGCTGTCGATCGAGCTCGGCATCGCGCTCACTTACACGGTCGGTGCCTGCTTCTACATCGTCTGCGCCTTCATCCTGTTGCGGCGCGTGGCGGCCACGGACACCGCGTCCGTCGGCACGGCGGCCCCGGCCAGCGGGTTGAGCGAGGTCGCGCTGGCGCGCTTCAGGGCGATCGCCGGCAAGGCCTGAGGGCGCCGCCGCTTCAGGCCCGTGGATGCGCCGCGCGGTAGGCTTCCATCAGCCGCTCGCTGTCCACCGCGGTATAGACCTGCGTGGTCGACAGGCTGGCGTGGCCGAGCAATTCCTGGATGGTGCGGAGGTCGCCGCCGTTGGCGAGCAGGTGTGTCGCGAAGGAATGACGGAGCGCGTGCGGCGTCGCCGTCTCGGGCAGGCCGAGCGCGCCGCGCATCTTCGCCATGGCGCGCTGGACGATGCGCGGGCTGAGCGGCCCGCCCTTGGTGCCGACGAAAAGTGCCGAGTCGCTGCGGGTGACGTAAGGGCAGAGCGCCAGGTATGCCGCGATCGCCGCCGAGACCGCGGGCAGCACCGGCACGACGCGCTCCTTGCCGCCCTTGCCGCGCACGCGCAGCGCCGCGCCTTCCGTCACCGGCGCCTCGGCGCGGGTCAGGCCGAGGGCCTCGGAAATGCGCAGACCCGCGCCATAGAGCAGGGCCAGCACCGCTGCGTCGCGGGCCGCGATCCACGGCTCGTCCGCGAGGCTGGAATCGCTGTCGGCCATCGCTTTTGCGGCGTCCGGCGCCAGCGGCTTGGGCAGCGATTTCTTGGCGCGCGGCGGGCGGATGGCGCGCAGCGCCGCGCCGTTGGCGCTGCCCTCGCGTTCGAGGAACGTCACCAGGGAGCGCACGCCGGCGATGCCGCGCGCCAGCGTGCGGGAGGAGACACCGTCGTTGCGTCGCGCCGCCATGAAGGCGCGGATGTCGGTCGTCGCCAGGGCCCGGAAATCGGCTAGGTTCGGGGGTGCACCGAGATGGCGGGTGAGGAAGGTCAGGAACTGGGCAGCGTCTCGGCCATAGGCCTCCAGCGTTTTCGGCGACAGCCGCCGTTCGGCGCCGAGGTGTCGCCGCCAGCGCGTCAGCGCGTCAGCCAGATCGGGCGCCGCACTGATCAGGATTTCCGCTTCCGCCATGGCGTCAGTCCGCGCCCAGGCCGCTGAAGGCGGAGTTAACGCCCTGGCCATAGGTCTTTTCCGTCCGGTCTTCTTCCACCCCCTGGCAGGGCGCGCCACTCCCTCTCCCATAGGGAGAGGCGAAGGCTCCGCCGCGGGGACAAGCGCCCAAGTTATCCCCGCGTCCCGAAGCCATGGAATCATCGCCACCGTCATCGCTTTAGTACCGAGGGCGCCCTCCGGAGGGTGAACCTGAGAGCGGAGCGGTGATGCGGTGCCTGCTGCTGGTGGAGCTAACCCGCCACCGGCATCGGGACGTCCTCGTGGCCGGCCGTGGGCATTTCAGGCCCGCCGCCTTCGCGGAAGGCTTAAGCTTGCCGCGCTCGTCCCGCCGGGAAGGATCCGGCCGGACCGACCGGACGCCAATGTCCGGTCAGGCGCGACAAGGCGAAGCCCGGCTGCCGGGAAGAGAAACGCCGCGGCGGGTGCTCGGTGAGCGCCCAATCTCGCGGACTGCCCGCACGGCACTTGCCGGGCACCCGCCTCCCTCGGCCCTCATCAGGCCGGGGCAACGTGACGGTCAAAGCTCGGACGCCACCGCGCCGCGAGAACGGAGGGGTGCGTGTGCGAGCGAGTCTACCGGGTCGCGCCGCTATTCGATCTTCATCCCGGTCTTCTTCCAGTCGGCGAGGAAGCTGGCAAGGCCGCTGTCGGTCAGGGGATGCTTGGTCAGGCTCTTGATCAGGGACGGCGGCATCGTCGCCACGTCGGCGCCGATCATCGCCGCCTGCTTGACGTGGTGCGGCGTGCGCATCGAGGCGGCGAGCACCTCCGTCTTGAAGTCGTAGTTGTCGTAGATCATGCGAATATCGCGCACCAGCTCCATGCCGTCATGGCCGATGTCGTCGAGGCGGCCGACGAACGGCGAGATGAAGGTCGCGCCCGCCTTGGCGGCGAGCAGCGCCTGGTTGGCATCGAAGCAGAGCGTCACGTTGACCATGGTGCCCTGGCCGGAAAGCGTGCGGCAGGCCCGGAGCCCGTCCCAGGTCAGCGGCACCTTGATGGTGACGTTCTTGGCGATGGCGCTGAGCTTCGCCGCCTCGGCCAGCATGCCGTCATAGTCCGTGGCGGTGACCTCGGCCGAGACCGGGCCCGGCACGAGCGCGCAGATCTCGGCGATCACCTGCTTGATCGGGCGGTTGACCTTCGAGATCAGCGAAGGATTGGTGGTCACGCCATCGACCAGGCCGGTGGCGGCAAGTTCGCGGATTTCGTTCACGTCCGCGCTGTCGACGAAGAATTTCATGGCTGCGCTTCCTATATGCGGGGCATCTGCCCAAGCTTGGCGGCAGGCTTTCCTTTAGACCAAAGCCGCGCCATCGTCAGCGCCCCCTCAGGACAAGAGAGATTCGTCAGAAAACCGTGGCCGGCGAGAAGAAAGTCTCGGTGCTGGTCCCGGTGGCGGTGGCCGCCCCCTACACCTATCGCGCTGAGGATAACGTCAAGCCCGGCGATATCGTTGCCGTGCCGCTCGGCACCCGCGAATCGCTCGGTGTCGTATGGGACGATCCGCCCGACCCGGAGATCGGCCACAACCGTCTGCGCCCGCTGTCGGAGGTGTTCGACGCGCCGCCGCTGTCGAAGGAAATCCGCGCCTTCGTCGATTGGGTCGCCGATTACACACTGACCTCGCGCGGCATGGTCCTGCGCATGGTGCTGCGCTCGCCCGGCGCGCTCGCCCCGGAGGCCCCGGTCGCCGGTCTGCGCCGCGCCGGCGCGGAACCCGCGCGCATGACCGCGGCGCGCGCCCGCGTGCTGGAGGTTGCCGGGGACGACACGTGGACGAAATCCGATCTCGCAGCCGCCGCCGGAGTCGGGCCGGGCGTCGTGCAGGGTCTGGTCGAAGCCGGCACGCTCGAGGTCGTCGCCATGCCGGCGGCGCCACCGCCGCGGCCGCCCGATCCCAACTTCACACAGCCGAAACTGTCGGCCGCGCAGGAGCGCGGGTCGGCCTGGCTGCGCGAGGCGGTCGCGCGCCATATCTATTCCGCGACGCTCGTCGACGGCGTCACCGGCTCGGGCAAGACCGAGGTCTATTTCGAGGCCGTGGCGGCATCGCTTCGGGCCGGCCGCCAGGTGCTGATACTGGTGCCGGAGATCGCGCTGACGGCCGAGTTCCTCAACCGCTTCGCGGCGCGCTTTGGCGTGGCGCCGGCCGAGTGGCATTCCGACGTCGGTCCGAGGGGCCGCGAGCGGGTGTGGCGCGGCGTTGCGGATGGCTCGGTGCGGGCAGTCGTCGGGGCGCGCTCGGCGCTCTTTCTGCCGTTCCGCGAGCTTGGGCTCATCGTCGTCGATGAGGAGCACGACCTCGCCTACAAGCAGGAAGACGGCGCCATCTACAACGCCCGCGACATGGCGGTGGTGCGGGCGCATCTCGGCGGCTTCCCG
>DASZQY010000008.1:0-10631 GCA_035549395.1 Bauldia sp. | reverse complement strand
ATGTCGAGGCCGTTGATGCGGAAGGTCAGCGACATCCCGATCTCGTCAGGGACGTTGATGAGCTCAAGCTTGCGCAATCCGACACGGCGTCTGGCGGCATCGCCGGGGATCGTGACAAGCGCGTCGTATAGCGGATGCTCGCCGTAGCCGTTCGGCCACCAGAGGTTTGGCTTCGCCACCTCGATCGACAATGAGACCTTGCCGCCGTGCTCGGCGCTGACCTTGGCGTCGGCCTTCGCGGTCTTGCCGTCGAAAGCGAAGCTCACCGGAACTGTAGTGTCCTTGCGCGCGACGAGCTCGACGTCGGCGGTGACGGTCACGTGGCCGTCGTCGTGGTGGCGCTGGCGAACGATCGTGTGCTCGATGCGTGCGTTCTCGAAAAAGCCGAGCACGGGCGCAGCGTAGATGCCGAGCACCATGATGCACGGGCCCCAGTCCCAGCCGCCGTGACACTGGGCCTTGCGCAGCATGTTGAGATCGGGCGCCAGGTTGTTCGAGATGCTGTAGGGGATGGGAAACGGCTGCCGGGCGGCGCGCGCCTTGGCCTCATCGAGCGCGGAGCGGAAGCGTATGGCGATCTCGTTGGTGCCGGCTTGCAGCACGTCCGAGAGGTCGATGCGGTGACGGACAAACAACGAATCCAACGCGGCGACGCGCTTGCCGTTGACGATTATGTCGGCCACCGTATCGACGAACTCGAGATCGAGCACCGGCCATTTGCCGGCAAGATCAGCAGCGGCGACATCGAACGTGCGGCGGATTTCCCATTCCGCCTGCGCTACCCAGCGCACGTCGAGTTCGTTCGTGCCGATCAGCGGATCGGGAATCTTCCCCAGCGACTGCAATGCGGAGTGCACGTCGCCCGGTATGGGACACGGTCCGACCGCCTCGCCTTGGGCGTCATGCAGCGTCCAGGTGCCGGCGAGCGACGCCTCATTCATTGCCATATCCTCGGGGGTCGGCCCTGCGGCGATGTTCGCGCGCCGGGCCCGATCGTTGAGGAGGCTAGACTAGCGCAGGTGGCGACCAAGCGCATCTGCCCGCGAAATATTGCGCGTCAGGCCCTTCGCATTGTGTTCGCGATGAAGGCGATGATCGCCAGGATGACGAATATCCAGAAGAGCAGCTTGGCGATGCCAACGGCGGTTCCGGCTATGCCGCCAAAGCCCAGGACCGCGGCGATCAATGCGATGACAAGGAATACGACTGCCCAGTGGAGAAGATTGGAGACACTCACCAGCACACTCCCTCAATCGCGGGCGACGAGGTGGGTGTCAGCCGATGTCGAACCCGTCGCCGGTGCTTCAACGTCTTCAGCGACGCGGGGTTCCGCCGAGGCCGACAGAAATTCGGCCAGCGGGGCCAGCGATGGGAAACTGTCGCTGAACACCTTGATCACGACAAGGATCGGAACGCCGATGATGGTGCCCACGATCCCCCACATCCAGGTTGTCAACGACAGGAAGACGAGGATGGCGACTATGTTCAGTTCCAATCGTCGTCCGACGATAAAGGGGGTGACGAAATTACCCTCCAGAATCTGGAGCGCGAGATAGGAAATCGGAACCAGAGCGGCTTCGCCGAGGCTGGGGAAGGTGACGATGGCCACCGAAGTCGCGAGCACGTTGCCAATGAGCGAGCCGAGATAAGGGATGAAGTTGAGCAGGCCGCCGGCGATGCCCCACAGCACCGGGCTCGGCATGCCGAGGATGGCCATGGCGATGCCGATGCAACAGCCCAAGCCGGCGTTGATCGCGGTGATGGTGAGAAGATAGCGCGAGACCTCGTTTTCGATGTCGTGAAGAAGCCGAAGCGACCGCTTCTTGCCGGCAAGGTCGGGCAGCATGCGTATCAGCTTGGCACGCAGGGTCGTGTCGGACGCCAGGAGAAACAGCGCGAGGATGAGCATGGCGCCGAAGGTAGTGCCGACGTCGGCCGCGGTGCCGACCAGCCAGCCGAGCAGCCCCGACTCGACCACGACAACGCGCTGCGGGTCGCCGGGCTGAGACGATCCCGAGGTCAGAGACTGGATCTGGCGGCTGGCCTCGCTCAACGTGGCAAAGGGCTTGTCGAGAAACTCGAAGCGCTGGCGGACTTCAGCGGCCAGGGTCGGCGCCTCGCTGATCATGCGCGAAAGCGGGCCGCTAAGAGCGACTGAAATGCCGATGATCACGATGCCAAGCACGATGACCAGAACGACAGCAGTTACGGCCGGCGGAATGCCGCGGTGGGCAAGGGTGCGCACGATCGGCGAAAAAGCGAAGGTGACCAGGATCGCCAGCACCAGGGGCAAGAAGAAGCTGCGGCCGTAGTAGAGAGCGGCGACGGAGAGGATCAGGAATGTACCCACGACGGCGAAGCTGACGACGCCCGGCAGCAGCGGCCTGGCCGTCGGGGGTGGCGTCTCGTGGGGCGCGTTCGGACTCGCCATCGGGGTTACCGGTGAGGGAACTGGCGACCGAGAAGATATCCTGTCAGGGCGATAAGCGCGATGGAGGCGGCGGTCATCATCTCGGGGGAGCCGAGGTTCGGAATGGCCCCTCCGAGGGAAGGGCGCCCGGCGTCATGGCGCCTCCGGGTGACGGCCAGCACAACGAAGATGATGACGCCAACGAGCAGCAGCACCCCGGCCATGATGCAGCAGGCAACGATGGCGCCGAGCGTAGTCGCGATCCATGCGGTCAGGGCGGCGAGCAGGAAGGCCAATGCCGCGAGGCACAGAAGACCGGCCAGCGCATAAAGCGCGGCCCGCCGGGCGAGACGCCTGCCGATCGCGGCGAGCTCGCCCTTCAGCGCGCTCAAGCCGATCGTCGAGATCAGCCACCGCAGCATGGATGGCTACCGATGTCCGAGAAGGCCTACGACGAAGCCGATGCCGAGCGCGATGAGCACGGCATTGAGCGGCTTCTGGCGTATCTGGCTTTCCAGCGAAGCCACGCCGGCCTGGGCAGCGTCGGAGGCGGCTTCGGCGGTATCGGCGCCAAGCTGAGCCGTCTCTTCCCATGCCTCGCCGCCGATGCGGCTGGCCGTCTTCGCCGCCTTCTTCACATCCTTCGCGATGGTGGCTTGGGCCTTTGCTGCTTCGGTAGCGAGCTTGCCCACGGTCTCGGTCAATGCAGCAATGTCCGCCCGGATGGCGGCAATATCGTCCTGGAAGTCCTTTTCGGGATTGGCCAAGGTCGTCCTCCTGCGTTGACGCCGGAGCGCCCCCCGCACCTGCAGCAAAGTACAGGCCTTGCGGTTCGCGCCGCTGCGCAATCGTTCCGGCTCTTCCGCACTGCGAAAGGCGACCCCGCGCCGGACACTCAGGCTGCCTTATCCCGGCAACCGTTAAAAATCCAGCGCCTGTACAGAAACGGCCGAAAAGGCAGGCCGGATCGTCGTAAACAATTCGCTGCGGCGGCGGTCTCGCGACCGTTGCACCGGGCGGTGCGTCGTGTATGGTCCGCCGCGCTTTGATCGGCCGTCAGCCTTCGCGGAGAGGTGCCGGAGTGGTCGATCGGGACGGTCTCGAAAACCGTTGTACGTGCAAGCGTACCGTGGGTTCGAATCCCACCCTCTCCGCCAGCCAACCGCATCACACGTTCTCCACTGACCCGAAAAGGCTTCGAAAGTCCGCGGCTCCGCGCCGTTTTCGGTGATTACTTCCGCACCTCAGCCGGTCGCGTAGTAGTGAGATATTCACTGTTCCAGCCTCGAATTCTCCTAAGCTCCTGACTGCACGGATTTGGTACGGAGGTCGGGAGTGCACGGTTCCCTCCGTTTGTGGGCCCGGCGATGCCCGAACAGCAGGCGCGAGAGGAGGTCGCGGCCGAGCAGATCGGTGCCAAGCAGGTATTCCCAGTTCGGCGGCAGCGGCGCGCCCTCGATCGTCAGCCCGTCGAAGAACTGCTCGTCGGGCGCGTGCGGTGCGATCACCGGCGCCGGCCGATCACGGGCAGGTGCCTCCAACCGGACGTTTACTGACGACTGATCGCCGCAGTCCTAAACAAGCTCCCGGGCCGGGTCGGCGGCCGCGCGGAGCGGATTCAGGGAATGCGCCGCTGCGCGTAGTAGTCGTTGTTTTTCTCGTAGCGGGCAATCGTCGCTCCTTCGAACGACAGATGCTCGAGATCGGCGGCCTGACGGATGATATGGCCGAGAGTGGGGAGCTGCTGGAAGGTGCCGCGGTTGAACCGCAGCGTCCCCGACCTGGCGCGCAGCAGCGAGACCGGCTTCGGCGGCTGCGGAATCGGCGAGAGCACCGCGTGGGCCACGTCGGGCTCGCCCCATCGCCCCGTCGCCGGGATGTACTTGTAGTGGAGCAGCCCTTCGCTCTTGATGCCGTCGCTGAGGAAGGACAGATCGTCGCCGGCGGGCTCGATATCGGAGAGCGTGAGCTCGACGAAGGTGTAGCCCTGCCACGATCCTGTCAGCTTGCGATCGGGCTCTTCCGGCGGCTCGTCGGATATCTCGCAATAGAGCTTGCCGAACCCGAGCTCCTCGCGACCGCTTATGATCGGGTCTCCCAAATTCTCCCACAGCACCGAGAGGAACGATCCGACGACCGGACCTTCGGTGCCGTTATATTGCGCCGGAAAGCGGATACCCAGCGTGTTGTAACCCCGTCCCGCGAGCCATGGGAGATTGCGCAGCATCTGCCATTCCACGGTGACGATCGGCTTGCCCGCGGTGACGAAACCGGGAGGCAGAAGCTTAGCGAGCTGCCTGGCGTTGGTCAGGAAGCGATAGCCGATCACCGTGCGGTAGGATTGGCTCCAGTCGTGCCGGCCGCCTTCGATGCGCTGGCGTGGTCCCGGCATTGGCCCGTAGCCGTAAGGCATGCGGCGGAGCCAGCGGAGGGGTTCATCGCTCATGACAATATTCCTGATTAGCCGACGACCTTCGCGCTTTTGAGGCGCTCGACGTCGGGAGGGACGAAGCCGAAATCCGCCAGGATGTCGGCGGTGTCGCTGGCCAGCGAAGGAGGCGGCCGGCGGATGGTGCCGGGCGTGGCCGACAGCTTGATCGGGATGCCGGCCGAGCGGACCGCGCCCTGTCCCTCGATGGGTACCACCGAGTCGCGAGCCAGCGCCTGCTCCTGCGCGACGACCTCGCTGAGGTCGTGGAGAAGGCTGGTCGGTATGTCGAGGCGCTGTGCCAGAGCCACCCAATGTTCGGCGGTCTGGCTGCGGAAGATCGGCTCGAGGATGTCGTATAGCGGGCGCTGGTTCCGCGAGCGCTCGGCGTTGGTGAGGAAGCGCGGATCCTCGGTGAGGTCCTTGCGTCCGATCGCCTCGCAGAGCTTCGTCCACATCGCCTGGTTGGACGCCCCGATATAGAACTCGCGGTTGCTCGCCTGAAAGATGCCGTATGGCGCCAGGAACGGAAAATAGGCGCCGGTCTTTCCAGGCAGCTTCGAGGTGCCGGTATAGTCGGCTATCATGTGGGTCATCATGTGGAGCGCGGATTCGTAGAGCGACGTATCCACAATCTGGCCTCGCCCGCTGCGATCGCGCTCGAGAAGCGCTGCCAGGATGCCAAGCGCGGCATTCGATCCCGTCAGGATGTCGATGGCCGAGGGGCCGATGCGCACCGTCGTCCGGCCGGGCTCGCCGGTGACGCTGAGCAGGCCGGCGTAGGCCTGCATGAGCTGATCGTATCCCGGCCGTGCGGCCAGCGGGCCGGTCTGGCCGAAGCCCGAGATGCTGCAATAGACGATGCGCGGATTGATCTTGCAGAGCGCATCGTAGCCGAGGCCGAGACGGGCCATGACGCCCGGCTTGAAGTTCTCGAGGACGACATCGGATTCGGCCACCATGCGGTGGACGAGCGCGATACCTTCCGGATTTTTCAGGTCGATAGAAATGCTGCGCTTGTTGCGGTTGAGCGCCAGGTAGAGCGAGCTGAACTCGTTGTTGCGGCCGTAGCGAGCTGAGCCCCACTTGCGCGAGTTGTCGCCGGTGTGCGGCTCGATCTTGATAACGTCGGCGCCGAAGTCCCCGAGCAGCATCGAGCAGGTCGGACCGGACATGGCCTGCGTGAAATCGAGTACCCTGATCCCCGCCAAAGGCAGCGCACGCTTGTCTTCGCTCACCGAGTTCCTCCGCTTCTTGTTTTTCTGGACGCCGCTAGCGCGTCGGCTGCAGGACCACGCGGCCTACGGTCTCGCCTGCCTCGACCAGGGCATGCGCCTTCGCCGCATCTGCGAGCGGAAACGTCCGGGCAACGCGCGGCTTGAGCACGCCGGCCGCGACCAGCTTGACGGCGTCCTCGAGCTGGTCCCGCCGCACGCTGCCGACGCCCAGCATCGCTGCGCGCTTGAAGAAGATGCGCGCCGGATTGATTTTGATGTCCTCGCGGAAGAGCTGGCCGACGAAGATGTAGCGGCCGCCGACCGCCAGCGCCTTGAAGCCCGGGGTAAAAACGCGGCTGCCGACGTTGTCGATGACGACCTCGACGCCCTCGTCGTCGGTGAGCGCGCGGACGGCTTCCGAAAAATCTTCTCCGTCGCCGGTCACCACGACATGGTTGGCGCCGGTTTCGAGAAGAATGTCTTTCTTGGCTTCCGAGCGCGTGACTGCGATCACCCTGGCGCCGCTCGCCCGGCAGAGTTCGATCGTCGGCAGCCCGAGGCCGCCGCTTGCTCCTGTCACCAGCACCGTCTCGCCGATCGCCACCTTGGCCACGTCGCGCACGGCGTTGACCGCGACACCGGTGGCAATGCCCAGCATGCACGCCGCTTCGAAGCTGATCTCGGGCGGGAACTTCACCAGCACTTCCTCGTGCAGCGCGACCTGCTCGGCATATCCGCCGTGCACGCTCTTGCGCTGCTTGCACGCCGTCTCCATGCCGTTGCGGCAACGCCGGCACATGCCGCACGAGTGGAAGGCCTTCGTGCAGACGCGATCGCCGATCGCCACCAGCGAGACCCGCTCGCCGACCGCGACCACCACCCCGGCGATTTCGTTGCCGATGATCATGGGAAACTTGACGCCACGCTGGAAGACTCCGTTGCGTTGCACGACGTCATGGAAGGAAACGCCGACGGCGCGCACTTCGATCAGCGCTTCTTCCGGCCCCGGCGTCGGCACCGGCCAGTCCTCCATGACCAGCACTTCCGGCGCGCCTTGCGCGCGCATGACAATCGCTTTCATTCTTTTTCTCCGGCAACCCATCGGAACGCTGGCACGCAGTGCCCGTCCGGCCATCGCTCGATTTCGAGAACGACCGGACTTCCGATGGCGGGCGCCTCATGACGTTCGCGGATCAATCCAAACAGGCGCGGTCCCTCGGCCAGCTCGACCGTCGCGACCACGTAAGGCACCAGCGATTCGAATTCCGGCAGGTAGCTGCGCGGATAGACGACGGTGCTGAATATGGTTCCCCTGCCGGAGATCGACACCCACGCGAATCCGGTGCCGGAGCAGCGCGGGCAGACGGGGACGATCGGATAGCGAAACGCGCCGCAAGCGTCGCACTGCTGCAGCACCGGCGCGCCCTTTTCGAGCCCCGCCCAGAACGCCTGGTTGTCGCTGGTTCGCGGCGGAAAGAGGCCGCTGCCATCGCCACTGGCCAGTATGCGGTCCACGATTGCGATCATGCCGCACCGCCATGGGCATCGGCGCCGAAGATGAGCGAGTCGCCGAGCGTGGTTGCCCACTGGATGAGCTGCGCGTCCGCTATCTGGCGCTCACCGGCTTCGCCCCGAATCTGCCGCACCGTCTCGGCTATCTGCCCCCAGCCATTGAAGTGGCCTTCCGAAAGATGGCCGCCGCTGGTGTTGACGGGCAATGCGCCGCCCGGACCGATGCGTCCGTCCTGCACGAAGTCCGGCGCGTCGCCGACGGCGCAGAAGCCGAACCGCTCCAGAGTCCACCAGATCTGCGGCGAGAAGCCGTCATAGAGGTGCAGCGAATCGATATCGGCCGGCCCGACACCGGCCATGCGGAAGACAAGCTGATCGGCCGGATCGGGGGCGTAGTCGAAGACGCCGTCCTGGTTGATGCCCAGACCCGGTTGACCGAAAATGAATTCGTCCGGCCCGCCGTGAACGCCTTGCACACCGAGCAGGAATACCGGCTTTGATTTGCAGTCCGCGGCACGATCGGCGCGCGTCATGAGGATGGCGACCGCGGCATCAACGATCATCGAGCAGTCGAACACGCGCAGCGGCTCGGCAACGAAGCGCGAGGCCAGGTAGTCGGCCTCGGTCATCGGCTTCCGCATCGCCGCGCGCGGATTTAGTTGCGCGTGCTGGCGGAGCGCGATCGGCACCGCCGCCAGCTTCTCCGGAGCGACGCCATATTTGTGCATGTACCGCTTCGTCGCCATCGCCGCGCCGCCGACCGGCGCGGCAAGGCCGGCATAGGGCAGCTCGGCGTGCGGTCCGCCGCCTTCGCGCAGCGACTCGTGGAAGGTCGGCCGCGTCTTGCTGCCGTGCTTGCCGAAAGAGGAATTGTTGAAGGCCGCGACGAGAAGAACGCAATCCGCGAGGCCCGCCATCAGCGCCATCGCGCCGTGCATGACCACGGTCGAGGCGAACCGGCCGTGACTCCAGCTCTGCGCCGCAAACCGCACGCGCAGGTTCAACGCATTGGCGAGCTGATCGTAGTCGGCGCCTCGCGGCGAGCCGATGTGAACCACCAGGCCGTCGATATCGGCTCGCTTGAGGCCGGCGTCGTCGAGTGCGGCTGCAACCGCCTTGTGGGCAAGGGCAATGGCGGTTTGATCGGAATTGCCGAAATAGCCGGTGTCACCGAGACCGACGATTGCGGTTGCTCCTCGCAAGTTCATTGTGCGGCACCCGGCGCTGTGCCGCCGGTCAAGAGTGATACCTTGACGGAGGGCTTACTCCGGACGCAACCAGGACGATCGACGCGGAAAAATCGCTGAGAACTCAAGGTCACCTCCCGGACTGACACTCGCGGCTACCGGGGGCGTAATTCAAATAAATACACGCTATTTCCATTATTTGATTTCCGCTGCGGCGTGGGTCTGCAGCACATCCGCGGCTCGGTCACGCGCGATCTACCTCTTGGGCAGCGGGTAGCGGTCGAGGTACGGCTGATAGTCGGGCTCGACGTCGATCTTGAGCGCCGCGAGAATGCGCACGACCGCGCTGTAATACGAGATGGCGATCACCAGCTCCGTCAGCCGCTCGTTGTCGAGGTGGCGCTGCAACGTTGCGAAGGTCGCGTCTGCAAGCTCCAGGTCCACGGTGAGCTCGCGCGCCGCCTGCAGGGCGGCTGTCGTCAGCTCGTCGAGATGGGTAGGGCGGTTCTCGGCGAAATCGATTACCGCCTTGATGTCATCGTCGCTGACGCCGAAATCGTATCCAAACTTCAGGTGATGCGACCACTCGTAGTCGGAGCGGGCGATGTAGCCGATCTCCATGATCGCCATCTCGCGGATGCGCGGATCGAGCTTCATCTTGTATCGGATGAAGTTGCCGACCTGCATCAACGCGCGTCGCCCGAGCGGCGAATGGGCGGTTCCGCGGTTCAGGTTGATGGGCCGCTCGAGGATGTCATGAAACTCCGGCGGCAGGTCCTTTTTGTCGAGATAAGGCAGGCGGGCCAAGGCGTGTTCTCCTGGGTTACGCACCGGCGACGGCAATCGGCCGTCCGGTGCGGAAATAGCTGTCGATGTTGTCGATGAGGGCGGCGAGCGCATCGGCCTGGGTCGCATCGGTGAAGCCGCCGACGTGCGGCGTCATGACAACGTTATCGAGTTGGGTAAGACGGCCGGCGAGGTAAGGCTCGCTCTCGAAGACGTCGAGGCCGGCACTGCCGAGCTTGCCGCTTTCCAGTGCCGCGACCAGAGCCGGCTCGTCGATCACCGCGCCACGCGCGATATTGACCACGCTGCCGTCCGGCCCGATCGCCTCCAGCACGGCGCGGTCGACGCTGTGGCGCGTGCCATCGTCGAGCGGCGTCGCGATCACCAGAAAATCGCACCACGCCGCGAGCTCGAGCAGGGTCGGAAAGAAGGCGTAGGGCACATCGGTGCGCGGTCGGCGGTTATGGTAGCCGATTTCCATGTCGAAGCCGGCGGCACGCTTGCAGATGTCTTCGCCGATACGGCCAAGGCCGTAGATCCCGAGCCGGCCATCGCTGACCCGCTGCTTGTGCTGGATGCGCGCCTCGGCCCAGCGTCCGGCGCGAATCGACCGGTCGCTGAAGGCGATGTGGCGAACCGCGGCGAGCAGAAGCCCGATGGCGAGATCGGCGACGTCGATGTCGCGTGAGTTGCCGCGATTGGAAAGCATCACGCCGCGCTGCTTCAGCAGGCTGACGTCCAACGCGTCGAACCCGGCAGCCGACGTGGCGACCAGCCGCAGCGCCGGCAGCCGCTTGAGCAGCGCCTCGTCGATCACGCCTTTCTGCACCGCCAGCACCTCGGTGGCCGGGTCGACCTCGCCGGGGAGCGCAGAGAAACGGTAGCGGCGCGCCAGCGCGGCTGCCGTCCTGGGAACCAGCCCAAGGCCGGCGACCGGACGCGATGTGAAGGGTATGGAAGTGTCGGTCATCGCTGCGCAGCTCGGGCTATGATGTGGGGGATGCCGGCGTATCGCCGGCAGGCGCGGTCGCGCGCGCCCGGCTTCGCCGCCAGGCGAAACGGAAGATCGGCTCGAGAATGATGAGAAAGGC
>DASZQY010000007.1:0-5116 GCA_035549395.1 Bauldia sp. | reverse complement strand
TGCATCCGGATGCGCAACGAGGACGTGGTCGATCTCTACCGGCGCGTGCCGGTGGGAACCAAAGTCATCGTCATGTGATTTGCTTCACTGATCCGTGACCCCGGGCGGCTTGCCCGCAGGGCAGCGGATTCGGTAATTTTCCTTATCGCGACGGCTCACGGGGAGCTTGAGACAATGCGCACGGGCAGGCTTGTTTTTGCGGCAGTTCTGACTGCCGGTCTGGCAGTGAGCGGGGTGGCCCATGCCGGCCCGCTGGCGGATTTCTTCGGCAACCTGCTTTCCGGCGGGGACAGCAGCGACGACAGCGCGCAGTACGCCGGCCAGGTGCTGTGGCCGGAAGATGTGTCACCGGAACGGGTCGTGCCGTGGAAGTTCCACCGGCAGGAGGTTTCGTTCCAGACCAACGAGAAGCCGGGCACGATCATCATCGATCCCGACCAGCATTTCCTCTATTTCGTCGAGGGCAACGGCGCCGCGATCCGCTATGGCGTCGGCGTCGGCCGCGAGGGCTTCGGCTGGCGCGGCACGGTGCACATCGGCCGCAAGGCGGAATGGCCGGGCTGGACCCCGCCGCCGCAGATGGTGGCGCGCGAGCGCGCCCGTGGCGTGCGCCTGCCGGCATATATGGCCGGCGGTCCGGACAACCCGCTCGGCGCGCGGGCAATGTATCTCTACAACGGCGGCGGCGACACCGGCTTCCGCATCCATGGCACGAGCGAGCCATGGACGATCGGCCTCAACGTCTCCTCGGGCTGCATCCGCCTGATCAACGACGACGTGACCGACCTCTACAATCGCGCCAAGGTCGGCGCGAAAGTCATCGTCATGTAGTCAGCGGCCCTACGCCGACCGAGCCAGGGACCGCCCCACGGGCGGTCCTTTGTTTTTGGGCGCGGCCTGTTAGGCTGCGTCCGCAATTCCCTCGCAAATGGCCTTCCAATGAACGATCCCGCCGTGACGACGCCGAACGCGGCTGGCGGCAGCGCCGGCACGACGACCGCAGCACGCCTCGACAAGACTTCCATCCGCAAGATCATGGTCGGCATCATCCTTGCGATGCTGCTCGCGGCGATGGACCAGACGATCGTGGCGACGGCGCTGCCGACCATCGGCAATGACCTGCACGACGTCGAACACCTGCCCTGGGTGGTCACCGCCTACCTGCTCAGCGGCACCGCGGTGACGCCGCTGTACGGCAAGTTCGCCGACGTCGTCGGCAGGCGAACGACGATGATGACGTCGATCTTCATTTTCGTCGCCGCCTCGGTGCTGTCGGCGATCGCGCCGACCATGTGGTTCCTGATCGCCGCGCGCTTCCTGCAGGGGCTGGGCGGCGGCGGGCTGATCGCGCTGTCGCAAACGATCGTCGGCGACGTCGTGCCGCCCGTGGAGCGCATGCGCTACCAGGGCTATTTCGCCATCGTCTTCATGACCTCGTCCATCGCCGGACCGGTGCTGGGCGGTTTCTTTTCCGACGAATTGCACTGGTCGCTGATCTTCTGGATCAACCTGCCGCTCGGCGCACTCGCCTTCTATATGACCAACGACGTGATGAAGCGGCTGCCGCGCCATGAGCGCCCCCACAAGATCGACGTGATCGGCGCCGCGCTGGTGATCATCGCGGCGGTGACGGTGTTGCTGGCATTGTCGTGGGGCGGCGGCTCCTATGCATGGACTTCGTTCCAGGTCATCGGGCTGATCGTCGTTTCCATCGTCGCCTGGGTGCTGTTCGTGGTGCGCCTGAGAACCGCAGCCGAGCCGTTCATTCCGCTGACCGTGACGACCCATCCGGTAGTGGCCGCGGCGACTGCGGCCTGCTTCTTCGCCGTCGGTACCATGGTGGCGCTCACCATCTACCTGCCGCTCTACTTCGAGGTGGTGATGGGGATGAGCGCGAGCTGGTCGGGCGTGTCGCTCATCGCCTTCATCGGCGGCACCGTGGTCGGCGCCCAGCTTGCCAGCCGCGTCATGGCGTGGACGCCGCACTACAAGCTCGGCCCCGTGATCGGCCTCGCGGCCGCGGCTATCGGCATGGGACTGTTCGCCTTTGTCGCGCGTTCGCTTTCGCTGTGGGAGACGGAGGTGCTGCTCGCCGTCATCGGCACGGGTCTCGGCACGATATTTCCGATCACAACCGTGGCCGTGCAGAACGCCGTCGAGCCGCACGAACTGGGTACGGCGACGGCGGCCTTCAACTTCTTCCGCTCGCTGGGCAGCGCCTTCTTTGTCGCCGTTTTCGGGGCGGTCTTCATCGGCAGCCTCGGCATCGGCGGCCAGGCGATCGGATCACTCGAGCAGCTCATCCAGCAGGCGGCGTCACAGGGCACCTCCGTCGGCCCCGCGTTCCTCTACGTGTTCGGCGCCGCGGCGATCACGCTGGCGGCCGGCTTCCTGTGCATGGTGGCAATGGAGGAGCTGCCGCTGCGCACGCGCTAGGCGCGCGGCGGCGTAGGTCGCCGAAAGTGCTCTGCAAGTGACCAAGGGCCGCCAAAACGCGGCCTTTGTTTTTGGCGGCTATGGGTCTATCAGGGGCGCCTCTCCTTTCTTCCCCCGCCGCCCTTGCCATGGACGATACCGTCGCCATCCCGACTTCCGCCGCGCTTTCGCCAACCGAGGTTCGGCGAATCATCATTGGCATCATCCTGGCGATGCTTCTGGCGGCGATGGACCAGACCATCGTGGCGACGGCGCTGCCGACGATCGGCAACGATCTCGGCGACCTGGAGCACCTGCCGTGGGTGGTGACCGCCTACCTGCTCAGCGGCACCGCCGTGACCCCAATCTACGGCAAACTTTCCGATATCGTCGGCCGCCGGCCGATGCTGCTCATCGGCGTCGCGATTTTCGTCGCGTCCTCGATCCTGTCGGCGCTGGCGCCGACCATGTGGGTGCTGATCCTCGCCCGCTTCCTGCAGGGACTGGGCGGCGGCGGGCTGATCGCGCTGGCGCAGACGATCATCGCCGACATCGTCGCGCCGCGCGACCGCGCGCGCTACCAGGCCTATTTCGCGTCGGTCTTCGTCACAGCGTCGATCGCCGGGCCCATTCTCGGCGGCTTCTTCGCCGAGAAGCTGCACTGGTCGTTCATCTTCTGGATCAACCTGCCGCTGGGCGCGCTGGCACTGGCGCTCAGCAACCGGTCGCTGAAGCAGCTGCCGCGTCACGAAAGGCCGCACCGCCTCGATTTCCTGGGCGCCGGACTGATGACCGTTGCCACGGTGACGCTGCTCCTGGCGCTGTCGTGGGGCGGGGCGGAATACCCGTGGACCTCGCTGCAGGTGATCGGACTTATCGTCGTGTCGGCGATCGCGTGGGTGCTGTTCGTATGGCGGCTGCTCACCGCCGACGAGCCCTTCATCCCGCTGTCGGTGATGTTCCATCCGGTCGTCGCCACGGCGACCGCGAGCAACTTCTTCGCCGTCGGCACGAGCGTCGCGCTCACCATCTACATCCCGATCTACTTCGAGGCGGTGCTCGGCCTGACGGCCAGCCAATCGGGACTGGCCCTGATTGCGTTTGTCGGCGGCTCCGTGGCCGGTGCGCAGATCGCGGCGCGCGTCACCGCGATGGCGACCCACTACAAGCGCAGCCCGGTGATCGGGATGGTAGTGGCGGTGATCGGCATGGCCGTGCTCGCCTTCGGGCCAACCCTGCCGCTGTGGCTGCTGGAGGTGCTGTTGCTGGTGACCGGCACCGGCCTCGGCACGATCTTCCCGGTAACGACGCTCTCGATGCAGAACGCGGTGCCGCTGCACCAGCTCGGTACGGCGACGGCGAGCTTCAACTTCTTCCGCTCGCTCGGCAGTGCGATCTTCGTCGCCCTGTTCGGCGCCATATTCATCGGCGGACTGGGCCTCGGCGGGCAGGCTATCGGCTCGCTCGAGCAGCTCGTGTCGGAAGCCGCGGCGCACGGAACGGCCGTGGCTCCGGCCTTCCGCTACGTCTTCGTGGCATCCGTCGTGACGCTGGCGCTCGGTTACGTCTTTGTGCTGCTGATGAAGGAAGTGCCGCTGCGCAGTGGCCGGCCGGCAGCGAGCGCCGCGGTATCGGAATAGAGCCGGCGGGGCATCGTCGCCCACCGGGCCCCCCCGCCGCACACAGCCGCCCTCCCCCGGTCAGGGGAGGGAGCAATCGACGGACGCTTGCTTCCCGGACGGAAGCTGCTTCTCAGACGATCAGGCGGTACGCCGAGAGCGTGAGGAAGGGCGACAGCGTCTCGGCCGTCGACAGCTTGCGGAACAAATCGATCGCCTCGGGGAAACGGCCCTTGGCATAGTTGTCCGCGCCGACCTCGCCCTTCACCTTTTCCATCTCCTCGGCGAGGCACTTCTCGAACAGCGCCTTGGTCGCCTTGACGCCGCCTTGGAGCTCGGCCTCGAAGTGCAGCTCCTGCCAGATCTGCGAGCGGCTGATCTCCGCGGTCGCGGCATCTTCCATCAGATTGTAGAGCGGGACGGCGCCGCGGCCGCGCAGCCAGGCCTCGATGTACTGGACACCGACGCGGATGTTGTGGCGGAGCCCCCCTTCCGTGCGCGTGCCCTGATGGACCTCAAGCAGATCCTTCTGAGTGGCGTGGACGTCGGTGCGCAGTTTGTCGAGCTGGTTCGGCTGCGGCATCAGACGGTCGAACACCTGTTGTGCGACCGGCACGAGATCGGGATGGGCGACCCATGTGCCGTCATGGCCGGCGCGCGCCTCGCGCTCCTTGTCGGCGCGGACCTTCTCGAAGGCCTGCTCGTTGATGTCGGGATGCTTGCGATCCGGAATCTGGGCCGCCATGCCGCCCATGGCGAAGGCGCCACGGCGGTGGCAGGTCTTGATGAGCAGCTCCGAGTAGGCCTTCAGAAAGGCACGGCCCATGTCCACCTGGCCGCGATCGGGCAGCAGGAACTCCGGCTTGTTGCGGAGCGTCTTGATGAACGAGAAGATGTAGTCCCAGCGGCCGCAGTTCAGCCCGGCCATGTGGTCGCGAAGCTCGTAGAGGATCTCGTCCATCTCGAAGGCGGCAGGCAGAGTCTCGATCAGCACCGTCGCCTTGATGACGCCGGCGGGGACGCCGCGCTCCTTCTCAGCGTGGACGAACACCTCGTTCCACAGGCGCGCCTCGAGGTGGCTC
>DASZQY010000006.1:0-7469 GCA_035549395.1 Bauldia sp. | reverse complement strand
CACCCAGTTGACCGAGTAGCCCATGGCAAGCGCCGCCGGCGCCGAGTCGCCGGTCATGCGCACGATGAGGCCGTAGCGCGTGTTGCGGAACGCCCACCACAGCACGACGGCGAGCGCGGCACCGACGAAGAACAGCGGGTTGACCTCGAGCGCCGACTTCACCGACGAATTGGCTGACCACCAGCCAAGATCGAGCGAGGGCAGGTGCGGCGCGCTCGGCTGGATGTACGGCTTGCCGAGGAAGAAGGCGAGGCCGGTGCCGAACAGCATCATGGCGATGCCGATGGCGATGTCGTTCACCTTGGGCAGCTTGCAGACATAACCGTGGAAGGCGCCGAACAGCGCGCCGCCGCAACCGGCGGCGAGCACGCCGAGCCACGGCGAACCGCTTTCATACGAGATGGCGTAGGCGGCCATGGCGCCGAAGACGAGCGTGCCTTCCAGGCCGAGGTTGATGCGGCCGGATTTCTCGGTCAGGCATTCGCCGAGGCTGACGAAGAGGAAGGGCGTCGAGACGCGGATGGCGCCGGCAAACATCGCCAGCAGGACGACCGCAAGCCCGGAATCGCCGCTCATCGCGGGCTCCCCTTGCCGCCGAGGAAGGGCAGGCGGCCGTAAAGCGTGTCGGAAACCAGCAGCACCACGAACATCAGGCCCTGCAGCACCTGCACGGTGGCGTCGGGCAGGCCCATGCGCCGCTCGACCAGGCCGCCGGCGGCGGCGATGCCGCCGAGGAATATGGAGACCGGGATCACGGCCAGCGGGTTCTGCTTGGCGAGGAAGGCGACCAGGATGCCGGTGAAGCCGTAGCCGGCGGCGAGCGAGGCGTTGGCGCGGCCCTGGATGGCAGCGACCTCGAAATAGCCGGCGAGCCCGGCACAGGCACCGGCGATGGCGCACGAGATGACGATGAGCCGCCCGACCGGCAGGCCCTGCGCCCGCGCGGCGCGCACGTTGCCGCCGGTGATGCGCGCCGCGAAACCGAACTTCGTGCGGTTCATCAGCACCCAGACGGCGACCGCGAGCACGATGCCGACGACCAGCCCCCAGTGCACGTCCATGCCGGGGATATTGCCGACCATGTTGGCGTCGCCGATCTGGGCCGTCGACGGCTTGTTGGGGTCGGAAGGATCGCGCAGCACGCCCTCGACGAAGAAGTTCATGATCGCGACGGCGATGTAATAGAGCAGCAGGCTGGCGATGGTTTCGTTGACGCCGCGGTAGTGGCGCAGAACGCCGACGAAGCCGATCCACACCGCGCCGGTCAGCACCGCCGCAATGACCATCAGCGGCATGACGACGAACGGCGAACCCCAGCCGATGAACGGAATGGCGACGGTGGCCGCCACGAAGCCGCCGAGCACCAGCGCGCCTTCGCCGCCGATGATGACCATGCCGAGGCGCGCCGGCACCGCGACGCAGAGCCCGGTGAAGATGAGCGGCGAGGCGCGCACCAGCGTGTTCTGCCACGAGAACGACGTGCCGAAGGCGCCGCGCCAGAGCAGCGAGAAGAACTCGATCGGCGATTGCCTGAGGACGAGCAGGAAGAGCGAGAAGATTATCGCCGACGCGACGATTGCGAACGCCGGTATGAGGATCGCCTCGGCCGAGCGTCCGAGGCGTCGCGCCCAATCGCTGCCGGAGACCTCGGGCAGCATCCCGACTTTGGTATCGCTCGTAGCCGTCATGGCGAGGCCACCTCCTCGAAAAAGCCGGCGGGCCGGCACGTCTCCGGCCCGCCGGTCATGTCCCGGTCAGGTGATCGAGCCCTGGATGCCCTCGAGCAGGAAGTTGGTCTGTTCGGTCCATGGATCGTAGGGCGGGTGTGACGTGCCGGCGGGAACGACTTCCTTGCCGGTGTTGTCCTTGAGCGGCCCGACGAAGATCGCGTTCTTGGCGGTGATGAAGGCTTTCGCCTCGTCGCCGGCCTTGCGCGCCGCGTCGGTCGCCCCGGCGCCGTAGGGCGTGCTCTGCACGTAGTCGAGGTCGTAGCCGCCGCGCTCGAAGTTGGGCAGCGGCTGGCCCTGCTGGATCAGGCCGGCGAACTTCTTGTAGAGCGTGAGCCACTTGTACTCGGCCCCGGTGATGAAGCCCTTCGGCGCGAGCTCGGCCTGGCTGGCGTTGTGGCCGCAGGTCATGGCGCCGCGGCTCTCCGCCGTCTGGATCACGACCTTCGGGCTGTCGACGTGGCAGGTGATGACGTCGCAACCGGCATCGACCAGCGCGTTGGTGGCTTCCGCCTCGCGCACCGGCAGCGACCAGTCGCCGGTGAAGATCACCTGCACGCTCGCGTTCGGGTTGGTCTTTTTCAGGCCGAGGTAGAACGAATTGATGTTGAGCAGCACAGTGCCGATCGGCTTGGCGGCAACGAAGCCGATCTTGTTCGCCTTGGTCGAGAGGCCGGCGGCGACGCCGTTCACGTAGTGGCCCTGGTCGAGGTAGGCGTAGTACGAGCCGGCGTTCTTCGGATCCTTGTCGGTCCACAGGCCGCCGCAATGGCGGAACTGGACGTCGCCGTATTTCTTGGCTTCGTCGACCATGAACGGGTAGTAGCCAAACGATGTCGGGAAGACGAGCGAGGCGCCGTCGAGCTCGATCATCGATTCCATCGCCTTCGACACGGCGATGGTCTCCGGCACGTTTTCCTGTTCGGTCACGGTGACGCCGGGGATGTCTTTCAGCGCCGCGGCGGCGACGGCGTGCGCCTGGTTGTAGCCGTAGTCCTGACGCGAGCCGACGTAGATGATGCCGATGGTCAGGTTATCGGCGGCATAGGCGAGGCGCCCGGGCAGCGCGCCCGCGGCCAGCCCCAGGGCACCGAGCGCGCCGCCCTTCAGCAGCGTGCGGCGGGAGACGTTCAACTTGGACATGGGAACCCCCTCAGAGAGAAACAGACGCTGGGCGAAGCGCGTCTTCACCCGCTCGTGCATGCTTCTCGCAACCGCCGTGCCAAGTGCGCTGCATTGCAGCGAACGATCGTGGTGGCGCCGTCTAAGCTTCTGAATTGCCGGAGATATCCGGGAGAGGCAGCGGTTGCCGCAGCGCCACGGTCGCCGCCTGCGCGCGCGCCGCTCCGGCTCCCGTGGAGCGGCTTGGCGGTATTGTATGCAACGAGTGATTTTGTGCCTTCGTACTAGGCACCAGGCACTGCTGCCTGTTCGCCGAGGCGCACGGCAGGGCCGGCGACTTCCTCGACGGCATCCCGCACCACCTTGATGTGCAGGCGCATTTCGGTCGCCGCGAGCGTGGCGTCGCCGCGCTGGATCGCCTCGACGACGGCGCCGTGCTCGGCATGGGATTTCGCCAGGCGGCCGAGCGTTTCGAACTGCGCCCGGCGGAAAGGCGCGCAGCGCTGCCGCACGGTTACCGCGAGCTCCGCCAGGAAATGATTGTGCGCCCCGCGGTAGATGGCTTCATGGAAGCGGACGTTGAATTCGGCGTAGGCATCGCGGTCGCCGGCCGAGACCAGCCGCTCGCTTTCCGCCATGAGCTCGAGCATGTGCCGCCGCTCGGCCGCGGTCATCGCGATCGCCGACCAGCGCGCGCACAGGCCCTCGATCTCCGCCATCACCGCGAACATGTCGTCGAGCTGGCGCTCGGAGAGGGCGGCGACGACCAGGCCGCGCGGGGCCCGCGTCTCGACCAGCCCGATCGCCTGCAGGTGGCGGAGCGCCTCGCGGATCGGCGTCCGCGACACGCCGAAAGCCGCGGCGATGGCTGTTTCGTCCAGCGCCATGCCGGGCGTCAGGCGGCCGTGCACGATGTCGTCGGCGATCGCCTGATGGATGACTTGCGCCTTGGTCTGCTTCGCCATGTATTCCGCGCTACAGGTAGGCCGGGGGACGCCGGCCGGTCAGTTCCAGTGGCGGAAGCCGAGCAATTTGCGCGCCAGCCCCGGCGGCTCGGCCACTTCGGCGAACACCAGCACCGAGCGTGGTGGCAGGTTCACGCCGGTTTCGCTGGCCGCGCCACCGGCCGCGGCAGGGTCGGCGCTGTTGATTTCCAGCCGCCACCGCTTGCGCGGGCGGGCCGGAAGCAGCGGCACCGTGGTTCTCTCGTCGCTGCCGTTGATCCACACCACGGTCCGGTCGTCGCCGGCGGCAAGCGCGATACCGAGCACCCGGCGGCCGTCGTTCCAGTCCTCGCCGTCCATCTCGCCGCCGCCGGCCTTCAGCCACACCACGTCGCGCAACGGCTCGCCGCGGCCGGTGAGGAACGCGTCGGCGGAGAGCGAGGGATGGGCCTTGCGGAGCTCGATCAGCCGGGCGGTGAACGCTATGAGATCGCGGTCGCCATGCGCCCAGTCGAGCCAGGTGATGGCGTTGTCCTGGGCGTAGGCGTTGTTGTTGCCGCCCTGGGTGCGGCCAAATTCGTCGCCGGCGGTGAGCATCGGCGTGCCGCGTGAAACGAACAGGGTGGCGAGCAGGGCCCGCACGTCGCCTTTGCGCGCCGCAACGATCGCGCGGTCGCTGGTGATGCCTTCGACGCCGTCGTTCCATGAAAAGTTGGCGTTGCCGCCGTCGCGGTTGTCCTCGCCGTTGTCGGCGTTGTGCTTCTCGCCGTAGGCGACAAGGTCGGCAAGCGCGAAGCCGTCGTGGGCGGCGATGAAGTTGACGCTGGCCGACGGCGCGCGGCCGTCGAAGATGTCGGCGGAGCCGGCGATGCGCGTGGCGAGCGTGCCCAGCGTATCCGGGTCGCCGCGCCAGAAGCGCCGCACGTCGTCGCGATAGCGGTCGTTCCATTCGCGCCAGTTGTGCGGAAAATGGCCGAGCTGGTAGCCGCCTGGCCCGACATCCCACGGCTCGGCGATCATGGTCAGCCGCGAGAGCTGCGGGTCCGCCGCGATGGCTGCGATCACCGGCGCCTGCGGCTCGAAGCCCTCGGCCGTGCGCCCGAGGGTGGCGGCGAGATCGAGACGGAAGCCGTCGATGCCGGTGGCGGCCCACTGCCGCATCGCGTCGCTGATCAGGCGCACGACATGCGGCTCGTCGGCGGCGATGGTGTTGCCGGTGCCGGTGTCGTTGACCAGCCGGCCGTCGGGCTCGCGGCGATAATAGAGGGCGTTGTCGAGCCCGCGGAGCGACAGCGTCGGCCCGGCGAGGTCGCTCTCCCCGGTGTGGTTGAAGACACCGTCGAGGATGACGGTGATGCCGGCGGCGTGCAGCGTGGCGACGGTGGACGCGATTTCGGCCATGCCGCCCGGCGCCAGGCGCGGGTCCGGCGCCATGAAGGTAATCGGGTTGTAGCCCCAGGCGTTGTGAAGAGCGAGCGGCAGCAGGTGGCGCTCATCGATCCAGGCCGCCAGCGGCATGAGCTCGACCGTGTCGACGCCGAGCCGCGCGAAGTGCGCGAGCACGCGCGGGTGGGCGAGTGCCGCGACCGTGCCGCGCATTTCGGTCGGCACGTCGGGATGCTGCCTGGTGAAGGCGCGCACCGAGACTTCGTAGATGATCCCGGGCTTGCGCCGCATCGCCCGGTGCGCCGGCGGCGGCCCGCCGAGGATGCCTTTGGGGACGAACGGCGCGGTATCGACGGCGCTGGAACGCGGCGCGGAAAGCTCCGGCGTCAGCGCGAACGGCCGGTCGAGCGCGATCGCGTAAGGATCGACCAGCAGCTTCTCAGGATCGAACAGGTGGCCGGCGGCGGGGTCGTGCGGTCCGTCGGCGCGCAGGCCGTAGCGCGCGCCGGGCGCCAGCCCGGTGACGAGGCCGCACCACACGTCGCCATCGCGCCTCAGCGGCAGCCGCGCCGTCTCCTTTTCGCCGCGCCCGTCGAACAGGCAGAGCCAGACCGCGCTAGCGTTGCGTGACACCACCGCGACATTGACCCCGACGTCGGCGAGCGTGACGCCGAGAGGTTCGGGCGAGCCGTCCGTGATCGCGATGCGGTCGGTCATTCCCCGCTATGTAATCACGGACGGGGCGCTCCGTCCGGTGCGCTCGGCGATTTCCCCGAGATCAAGTGCCGCAGCCACGAGCGGCTTCAGCGCCTGCTGCGTGTCGAGGTCGAGTTTTGCCGGATCACCCTCGTAGCGTTCGATGTAGATGCGGATGGTCGCGCCGACCGTGCCGGTGCCGGACAGGCGATAGACGATGCGCGAGCCGCCCTCGAACAGCACGCGGATGCCCTGGCCGGCGGCGCGCGAATGATCGACCGGGTCGTCGTAGGCGAAATCGTCGGCCGCGGCGATCTTCATTCCGCCGATGCTGGTGCCTGGAAGTGTGGCGAGACGCGCGGCAAGGTTCTTCATGACAGCGCCGGCCTTCCCGGCATCGACGTCCTCGTAGTCGTAGCGCGTGTAGTAGTTGCGGCCGTAGGTGCGCCAGTGGTCGCGCACGATGTCGGCGGCGCTCTGCTTGCGCCCGGCAATGATGGAGAGCCAGAGCAGCACGGCCCACAGGCCATCCTTCTCGCGGATGTGATTCGAGCCGGTGCCGGCGCTCTCCTCGCCGCAGAAGGTGACGAGCCCCGCATCGAGCAGGTTGCCGAAGAATTTCCAGCCGGTCGGCGTCTCGTAGTGGTTGATGCCGAGCTTGGCCGCAACGCGGTCGGCCGCCGCGCTGGTCGGCATCGAGCGCGCCACGCCGGCGATACCCCTGGCGTAGGCCGGCGCATGCTTTGCGTTGGCGGCGAGGATCGCGAGCGAGTCCGACGGCGTCACGAAGATGCCGCGGCCGATGATCAGGTTGCGGTCGCCGTCGCCGTCGGAGGCGGCGCCGAAATCCGGCGCGTCCGGCCCCATCATCAGGTCGTAGAGCGCCTTGGCGTGGACGAGATTGGGGTCGGGATGGTGGCCGCCGAAATCCGGCAGCGGGATGCCGTTCACCACCGTGCCGTCGGCGGCGCCGAGCGCGCCTTCCAAAATGGACTTGGCGTAGGGACCGGTGACCGCGTGCATGGCGTCGTAGCGCATGCGGAAGCCGGAGGCGAACAGGCCTTTCAGGGCATGGAAATCGAACAGCTCCTGCATCAGCGCGCGATAGTCCGCCACCGGGTCGATGACCTCGACCGCCATGTCGCCGATCATGGTCGTGGCCATGCGGTCGAGATCGACGTCGGGCGCCTCGGCGATCCTGTAGCGGCTGATCGTCTTCGTCTTGGCGAAGATCGCGTCGGTGATCTTCTCCGGCGCCGGGCCGCCGTTGCCGGCGTTGTACTTGATGCCGAAATCGCCGTGCGGGCCGCCGGGGTTGTGGCTGGCCGAGAGAATGATGCCGCCGAAGGTTTTGTACTTGCGGATGAGGTTGGAAGTCGCCGGCGTCGAGATGATGCCGCCCTGGCCGACGATGACCTTGCCGAAGCCGTTGGCGGCCGCCATCTTCAGCGCGGTCTGGATGGCGTCGCGATTATGGAAGCGGCCGTCGCCGCCGATCACCAGCGTCTTGCCGGCATAGCCGTCGAGCGCATCGAAGATCGACTGGACGAAATTCTCCAGGTAGTGCGGCTGCTGGAAGACGCTGACCTGCTTG
>DASZQY010000005.1:0-3918 GCA_035549395.1 Bauldia sp. | reverse complement strand
GTCCGTCGCCGACGACGCCAAGCTGCTGGAGCCGTTCCTGGGCACCGGCTTCGATGCCTCAGACCTGCCCGTGCCACGGCTGATCGCCGTGCATCTCACCGATCCGAACTCGGCCGATCTCGGCGATCTCGGCGCGCGGCTGGCGACCGTGAAGGGCGCCGCGCTCGACGATCACCGCGCCTGGGCGTCAAGACTGAAATCGATGGCCAACGCCACCGTGATCGCCGGCTTGGCGATCCTGTCGCTGGTATTCGTTGCCACCGTGCTATCCGTCGTCTTCGCCACCCGAGGCGCCATGGCCTCGAACCGCGTGGTGGTCGCCGTGCTCCACATCTGTGGCGCCGAGGACGGGTTCATCGCCCGCGAGTTCCAGCGTCATTTCCTGCTGCTCGGGCTGCGCGGCGGCTTTGCCGGCGCGGCCGCGGCGGGCATTCTCTTCGCCCTGCTGGGTTTCCTCGTCGTGCCGCTGATGGCCGGTCCCGATACCGACCAGGTGTCGGCGCTGTTCGGCCATTTCGCCGTCGGCCCGCTGGGCTATTTCGGCGCCCTTGGCATCGCCTTCCTGGTAGCCATCATGACGGCATTGACCTCGCGCCTCACCGTCTACCAGCACCTTGCCGACAGTGACTAGCAAGAGGCTTGCAAGGAGCCCGCAAGGCAGGGACTATCGCGGCAAATGACGCATGTGCTTCGCCATCCGGCAGCGCCTTCGCACTCGTCCGCCGACGGCGCACCGCCGCCGGCGATCGGTGGCATCCGTGTCGCGCTCGCGCTGATCGCGGCTGCGGCGGTGGTTGCCGTCGTGGTCGGCTTCATTGCCTTCGCGACGACCATTGCCAATGCCCGCCCGCCCGTCTCGCCCGAGGCGGAAGGGATCGTCGTATTGACCGGCGGCAGCGCCCGCATCGACGGCGCGCTGCGCCTGCTGGCCGAGCACCGCGCCGGCCGTCTGCTGATCTCGGGCGTCAATCCCGCCGTCGGCCCCGCGGCCATAGCCGACACCGTCGAACCCGACCTGAACGGCATCATGGCCTGCTGCGTCGATCTCGGTCACGCGGCGCGCGACACCATCGGCAACGCCACCGAGACGCGCGACTGGGCCGCCGAACACGACTACCGTTCGCTGATCGTCGTGACCAGCGACTACCACATGCCGCGCTCGCTGGCCGAGCTCGCCGACGCCATGCCGGGCGTCGAGCTCATTCCCTATCCGGTGTCCAATCCCGAGCTGCACCTCGACACCTGGTGGCGCGACACCGATGCCTTCGGCCTGCTGGTGCGCGAATACGGGAAGTATCTGCTCACCGCCTCGCGCCTTGCGCTTTCCCCGCTTGCCCCGCCTCCCGCCGCCGGCCTTGCCGGCAACGCCGGCCGACCGACGGCATGATCTGGATCCGCTCGATCCTCTTCAACGTCGCGTTTTACCTGGTCACTGCGGTGATGCTGGTCGGCTCGTTGCCGGTCTTCGTCTTTGGCTCGCAGGAAGCGGGCATGGGCGTCGTGCGCAACTGGGCGCGGGCAGTCCTTTTTCTGCACGAGAAGATCACCGGTGCCCGCTTCGAGGTGCGCGGCCGCCAGTACATGCCGCACGGGGCCGCCCTGGTCGCTTCCAAGCACCAGTCGTCGTTCGAGACGATCGCCTTCTTCCCGATCCTGTCCAACATGACGATCGTGATGAAACAGTCGATCCGCGCCCTGCCGCTGTTCGGCCCGTACACGGTGAAGACCGGGATGATCCATGTCGATCGCGACGGTGGCGCCGCGGCGCTCCGCCATCTTTCCGCCCGCGCCCGCGAGGAGATCGCCAAGAACCGCGAGATCGTCGTCTTCCCGGAAGGCACGCGCCGCCCGGTGGATGCGCCCCCGGACTATCAGGGCGGCGTCGGGCTGCTCTATCGCTCGCTCAACGTCCCGGTCGTGCCCGTCGCCCTCAACTCCGGCCTTTCCTGGCCACGTCGCAGCCTGCTGCACTACCCCGGCACGATCGTGATCGAATTCCTGCCGCCAATACCGCCGGGCCTCGATACGCGCACTTTCCTGACGCGGCTTCAGGACGCCATCGAGACTGCCTCCAGCCGGCTGGTGGCCGAGGGCCGCGCCGACTCGCGACGCTGAAATTTCTCCCCGGCTCGGACTCGATTCGGCCCGATTGAGACTCTTTTTTCGGCGAACTTCCGTGGGATTAATTGACCGGTAAGAGAATCTGTTCTATCTTTGTTCTCATGGTCGCCGTGCTTCCACCCCTCCTCTCCGATCAGCCCCCGGAAGTCCCCCAGCGGGTGGGACTCGGCGACCGCTTCCATTATTTTCGCGGCCTTTCCGGCCGGCGCTATCTGTTCACGGCGGTCGACCGGCGGGACCTGCCGGACTTTCGCTCGGCCGTGGCGCTGGTTGCCGAGCCTGCCGCAGAAGGCCGCCTTGCCGCCCGGTGGGTCGCCGCGATCGACCCGTTCGGCCGTATCGAAGGCCGCGACCGGCGCCTGCCCGACTGGGAGGGCGCCGTTGTGCTCGTCCATCTGCTGGCGGAGACCGATCGCGAGCGGCACGATCTCGTCGCCGATCTGTCAGCCCCTGCTTTCGCGCCGGCTCTCGCCGCCTAGTTCGGCGGCCAGCCATTCCAGCACGTCGTCATGGATGCCGGCGGCACTGAGGTGCCGCGCCGTGTTGACGACGTACTCGTCGTTGCGGCCCGAGCGGCCTTCCGCCGTCGCGACCATCTCGAGCAGCCGCTCGCGCGACAGAGCCCCGGCATATTGCTCGTGCGTGCGGTCAGCGACGTAGGTGACCGCCGCGACCGATCGCCCGCTGCCATCGGCGAGCGCGACCGGGCGCCAGACTTCGCGGTAGACATCGGTGACCAGCTCGCGCTCGCGGAGGTACGCCATCACCGGATCGCGTCTGCTGCTTTCGACGCGAAAGGCGAGGCCGCGGCAGGATCCGCCACGGTCAAGCCCGAGGACGAGGCCGGGACGCGCCCGCGTGCCGCGATGAACCCATGAGTAAATGCACAGCGCCCGGTGCGCTCCGCTGAGCCGCGCCGGCACCGCGGCAGCATATTGGAAGCCCGGCCGCCACATGAGCGAACCGTAGCCAAACACCCAGAAATCGGACATAGGAGGCGACCGCGCACGGAGAGAAGCCGGGGTAGCAGGCTCGACCGCCGCGCGCAAACGGGACGGATGCGCTGATGGCAAGGGACGGACGAAGGCGCGGACGCGGCGGCTGGCTCATCGCCCTCGTCGTCGTGCTGGCGCTGCTGTGGATCGGGTACTGGTTCCTTGCCCATTACGCCGCGACGACCGCGCTCGCCCGGCTGACCGGGCCGCACGGCGGTGTGCAGGTCACCTGCGGCACGACCGACATCTCAGGCTTCCCTCTTCGCCTCGACGTGCGCTGCGATTCGCCCGCCTATGCCGACGGCCCCGCGGTCAACGCCAGCGTCGGCACGGTGCACGCCAGCGCCCCGCTCTATCGGCCGGGCAGCATTGCGGCCGACATCGACGGCCCGTTGCTGGTCAACGCCCCCGGCCAGGATATCGGGCTGACCGTGAGCTGGACCAGCGCCCGGGCAAACGCCAGCGCCGGATTGGGCGGCATCAGCGGCGCCGGCGCGGCTTTCACCACCTTCCATGCCGAGAACACAGGCCCCCTACCGAAAATCGGAATCGTCGCGGCAAACGCCGAGAGCGCCGATGGCGGCTTCGCCTCGGCCGGCGGCGGCAGCTACCGCATCACCGCCGACGCCTCGCACCTCGCGCTCACCGACGCCAGCCGCTCGCTGCCGCCGATCGATTTCGCTCTCGATGCCACCGCCAACCAGGTCGGCGACCTCGGCTTCCAGCCCGAGCCTGCGATCCTCGCCTGGCTCCGCGGCACGCCGAGCGTAACGCTCACCAACCTGCGCCTGGCCATGGCCGG
>DASZQY010000004.1:0-12978 GCA_035549395.1 Bauldia sp. | reverse complement strand
AGGCTCTCACCTGCCCCCGAAGCAGATCGGCAATCGCCGAGGGATCCACCGGCCGCGAGAAGTGGTAGCCCTGGAACTCATCACAGTCGTGGCTGCGCAGGAAATTCATCTGCTCCTCGGTCTCGACACCTTCTGCGATGACCCGCATGTGCAGCTTCTGGCCAAGCGAGATGACCGCGGTCGCAATCGAGCGATCATTGTCGTCGCGCGGCAGGTTCTTGACGAACGACTGGTCGATCTTGAGGCGTGCCACGGGAAAGCTCTTGAGAGCGCTCAGACTCGAATAGCCGGTGCCGAAATCGTCAATCGAGAAGTGGACGCCGAGCGACTGCAGTTCGCGCATGGTAGCAATCGCCTGACCAACATCGTGCATCAGCAGGCTCTCGGTCAGCTCGAGCTCGAGATACTCGGGCGCCAGACCCGTCTCCTTCAGGATCTCCTCGACCCGCGACACCCACGTGCGCTCCCGGAATTGACGGGCTGAGACGTTCACGCAAACGCTGATCGGCGGCATGCCCGCATTTTGCCAGGCCTTGTTCTGGCGGCAGGCTTCACGCAGCACCCAATCGCCCAGCGGCACGATGAGTCCACTCTCTTCGGCCATCGGGATGAACTTGGCCGGCTGAATGATGCCGAGTTCGGGGTGGTGCCAGCGGACCAGCGCCTCGACGGCAAACATCGTTCCGCTGCGCAAGTCGATCTGCGGCTGATAGACCAGCGCAAACTGACGGAGCGCGATGGCCTGGCGCAACCCCTCCTGCAGGACTCGCCGTTCACGCGCCGCGGCGTTCATTTCTGCGGTGTAGAACTGGAAGGTGTCGCGGCCGAGTTCCTTTGCCTGGTACATCGCGACGTCGGCGTTGAGCAGCAGCGTCTCGGCGTCCTCGCCGTCCGCCGGATAGCGCGCGATGCCGATCGAACTGGTCACGCGGAACAGCTGACCCTCGATCTCCACGGGCTCGGCGATTGCCGCGCGTAACCGCCCGAGAACATACTTCGGATCTGAACGCTCATCAGGTCCGCTGAGCAGGACCACGAACTCGTCGCCACCGAGCCGCACCACGGTGTCAGAGCCGCGCACGCAGCGCATCATTCGATCGGCCACCGTCTTCAGCAAGGTATCACCGGCGCCATGCCCCATGCTGTCGTTGACCAGCTTGAAACGATCGAGGTCGATGAAGATGACCGCCACGCATCCACCCGAACGCTTGGCCTGCTCGACGGCGCCGGACAGGCGCTGCATGAGCGTGCTGCGGTTCGGCAGTCCGGTGAGCACGTCATGATGCGCCATGAAGTGAATCTGTTCCTCGGCGCGCTTGCGTTCGGTTACATCCCGACAGATGCCGACTATCCCGATGATGTCGCCATGCTCGTCCCGCAGTGGCACCTTGCTGGTCGATAGCCACTTCTGGCGCCCATCGTGATCGACGATGAATTCGTCGATGTCGATCATCGCCTTGCCGCTGGTAACGACAGTCTGTTCGTCGGCATAGAACTGCCGGGCCCGCGCCGACGGATGCAGGTCGAAATCCGTCTTGCCAATGAGGTCGTCCGGCTGCAGGCCGAGGTCGGCAGCAACGGCGCGGTTGGCGACAACGAAGCGGCTCTGCGTATCCTTGACGAAGAGATAGTCGGGAACCTGGTCGATCATCGCGCGCCAGATGCGGCGCTCATTGTTCCAAGCCGTCTCAGAACTCGCGTGGCCTGCGACGCTCGCCTCGAGTTCGGCATTGAGCGCGGCCAAATGCTTCAGCTGTCGTTCGGCGGTTGCGAGCTCCGCCGGCGCTTCGCTGCGCACTTGACGCTCGGCCATCGAGAACCCGCTCGCTTGCTAGGTTCGCACGCACAGACGCGCGAAGTCCTGCCTCCCGCAGGGCAACCCGAAATTTAGAGCGAGAGGGGTTGCGCCATCCTTAATTGCGATGGCGCTCTTCACGCCAAAAGTCATACACTTCGCAATTCGCGAATGGCCGACATCAGCCCTTCAGTGGAAGCGTCGCGCTGCCGCTCGGGGTTGCTGCGTGCAAGGAGCGGCAATAGCTCCACTGCCAGCGTCTTTCCCAATTCGACGCCCCACTGATCGAACGAGTTGATCCCCCAGATCGTGCCCTCGACGAACACATTGTGCTCGTAGAGGGCGATGATCATGCCAAGCGTGTGCGGGTCGAGGCGGCGGTAGAGGATCGTGTTGGACGGACGGTTGCCCGGACAGACCTTGTGCGGAGCAAGCCGGTCGATGGCGCGGGCGCTCAGCCCTTGAGCCTTCAACTCCGCCTGCGCCTCGGCCAGCGTCTTTCCCCGCATCAGCGCCTCGCTCTGCGCCAGGCAGTTGGCGAGCAGCAGGGACTGATGCTCGTCTTCGCCGATGTCGGAAAGCGCGCCGACGAGGAAGTCCGACGGGACCGTGTCCGTGCCCTGATGAAGCAGCTGGTAGAACGCGTGCTGCCCGTTCGTGCCCGGCTCGCCGAACACAATCGGGCCGGTCTGTCCGCGCACCTGGTTGCCCACCGTGCGCACGCGCTTGCCGTTCGATTCCATATCGAGCTGCTGCAGGTAAGCCGGCAACCGCGCCAGCCGCTGGTCGTATGGCAGGATGGCCTGGACAGGGAAGCCCAGCACGTTGCGATGCCAAACGCCGATCAATCCGAGGATGACCGGCATGTTGGCATTGAGCGGTGCCGTGCGGAAATGATCGTCCATCGCGCGGCCACCATTCAGGAATTCGCGAAACCGCTGCGGCCCGATTGCGATCATGAGCGACAGGCCGATCGCCGACCAAACCGAGTAGCGCCCACCGACCCAATCCCAGAAGCCGAACATGCGCTCGGGGCCGATACCGAAGTCGGCCACCTTCTCGCGCGCCGTGGATATGGCGGCAAAGTGGGAACCGACGTTGGTCTCTCCGACGCCTGCGACGATCCAGCGGCGCGCTGTTTGCGCGTTGGTCATGGTCTCGACGGTGGTGAAGGTTTTCGACGCGACAAGAAACAAGGTCGTCGCCGGATTGAGATTGGCCAGCGTATCGCGAATATGGGCACCGTCCACGTTGGAGACGAAGTGGCACCGCGGCCCGTCGTGATATGGCTTCAGGGCGCGGGTCGCCATCTCGGGACCGAGATCGGATCCGCCAATGCCGATGTTGACTACGTCGGTGAACTTGCCGCCGTTTCCCGCAATCGATCCGGAACGCACGCCATCGGCGAAATCCCCCATGCGCGCGAGCACGTCGAGAACATCCGGCACCACGTTCTTGCCATTGACCCGATAAACATCGTCGGCGGCCGCACGCAGCGCGACATGCAATACGGGCCGGTTCTCCGTGACGTTGATCGGCTCGCCGGCAAACATCGCCGCGCGATGCTTCTCGATCTCAGCCGCTTCGGCCAGGACCAGCAGCTGCCGCATCACGTCGGCGTCGATCAGGTTCTTGGAATAGTCGAGCAGGAAATTGCCAAACGACAGCGAGAAGCGCTTGAAGCGCTCCGGATCGTCAGCGAACCGCTGGCGAAGCGGCACGGCGATTGCGGCAGTGCGCAGCGCCTCCAGCGCTGTGAATGCCTTGACCATGGTGGGGGTCACGTGCGGCAGGCCTCCATCGGCGAAGTCCGAGGTTTTGATACCAACTCAGGCTATCTGAGCCAATGCGCCATCCGGTCAACCGCTTCCGCGATATCGGCTTCCTTGCCCGCAAAGGAAAATCGGATGAACTCGTGACCGCGCTCACTGTCAAAATCGCCACCTGGCGTGGCGGCGACCCCTGCTTCCGCCAGCATGCGGGAGGCGAACAGCCCGGAATCGTTCGCGAAACGGCGCACCGATGCGTAGGCGTAGAAAGCACCATCGACCGGGTAGAGCTTCTCAAAGCCGATCTCAGGCAGCCGTTTCAGCAGCAATTTGCGGCTGGCCGCATAGCTGTCGCGCACGGCGTCGAGCTCTGCCGTGGCATCGAAGGCTGCTACGGCGGCACGCTGGGAAATCGTCGGGGCGCAGATCGCCAGATTCTGCGCGATGCGCTCTACCGGCCTGACCAGCGTCTCCGGCAGCACCATCCAGCCGACGCGCCAGCCGGTCATGCAGTAATACTTGGAGAACGAGTTGACGACGATCGCGCTGTCACTGAATTGCAGCGCCGTGGCGGCGTCGCCGGCGTAGACCAGCCGATGGTAGATTTCGTCCGAGATAAAAACGATGCCGAGCGTCTCCGCCGCCTCGATCAATGTCCTCAGAGATGCCGGTGACATGATCGTGCCGGTCGGGTTGGCCGGGCTGGCAATAAGGATGCCGGCCAGCGGCTTTTCGCCATGGGCACGCGCCAGCATCTCAGGCGTGATGGTGTATCCGGTCTCGGCCGTCACTTCGATTTCGACGACCTCCAGGTTCATCGCCTTCGCCAGATTGCGATATGCCGGGTAGCCCGGTGACGGCAGTGCGACCCGGTCACCGGCATCGAACGCAGCCAGGAAGGCGAGATTGAACCCGGCCGACGACCCGGTCGTCACCGCGATGCGATCCATCGCAACATCCAGCCCGTGATGCTCGCGATAGTAGCCGGCGATCCGCTGGCGCAGGCCGCGATGCCCGAACGCCTCCGTGTAGCCCAGCTGCCCGTCGGCAAGCGCCGCCTGGGCGGCCGCAACTACCGGCCGCGGCGCCGGTGTGCCCGGCTGACCGACCTCAAGGTGCAGCACGCGTTCGCCGGCGTGCTCCCGGTCGGCCGCCGCGCGCATGACATCCATGACAATGAATGGCTGTATCTCGCTGCGCCGAGATGCACCCGGAGGCTTGCTCATCCGTGGTCCCTGAAGTCTTGCTGTCGCCAGATTTTCCCCTCTAGGGTGCCGGCACATGCGGCGCGAGGGATAAGAGTGCCCGGGTCAGGAGAGATCATGGCAGGTTCGGCGGGGATTAGCAGGCCACTACGAGGTTGGAAAGGGCGGCTGGCGGGGAGCGCCATCGCGCTGTTGCTTGTCGCCAGCCTGGCCGCGCCACCCGCCAGGGCCGACGGTATTCCGATCGTGCGCGACGCCGAGACCGAGGCACTGCTCGCCGATTACCTGCGGCCGATCATCAAGGTCGCGGGCGTTCCGATGCCCAAGATCCACATTGTGCCGAGCGACGAGTTCAATGCCTTCGTTACCGACAACGGCAACCTGTTCGTCAACACCGGCGCGATCATCGAGACGGAGACGCCGAACGAACTGATCGGAATCCTTGCCCACGAGACGGGGCACATCGTCAACCAGGACACCGCTCGCTTCGCCCAGCAGCTCGCCGACACCAAGACCGCCATGCTGATCGCGAGCCTCGTCGGCGCGGGCGCCGCGGTCGCGGGAGCCGCAACCGGCTCGCCGGACGCGGGACAGGCCGGCATGGGCATCTTCTCCGCCACGCCCGGCGTGGCCGAGCGCAGTCTGCTCACGTTTCGCCGCGATCAGGAGTCGGGAGCCGATCGCAACGCCGTCAAGTTCATGAACGCCACGCATCAATCCAGCGCCGGCATGCTGGCGGTCATGAAGCGGCTGGCCGACCAGGCGCTGCTGCTTTCCCAGCAGATCAACCCGTACCTCCAGACCCATCCGCTGCCGCGCGAGCGCGTCACCCAGATCGAGGACCTGATCGCGGGCAGTCCCTACACCAATGCGAAGGACCCGCCGGATCTGCAGCGGCGGCATGATCTCGTGCGCGCCAAGCTGATCGGCTTCACGTGGAGCGCCGACAAGGTGCTGCGCCGCTACCCGATGAAAGACCAGAGCCTGCCGGCGAAGTACGCGCGGGCCATCCTTGCTTACCGCACAGGCAAGCCCGGTCCGGCGCAGCAGCAGATCGACGATCTCATCAAGGTCAGCCCCAACGATGCCTATTTCTACGAGCTCAAGGGGCAGGCGCTGATCGAAACTGGCAGCGTTGGTCCGTCCATCGCGGCATTCCGCAAGGCGGTCGCCCTGGCTCCGGGATCCAGTATCCTGAAGATCCTGCTCGGACAGGCGCTTGTCGCCCAGAACAGCCCGGCCGCGGCGGACGAGGTCATCAGCCTTCTCACCGTCGCTCTCCAGAGGGAGCCTGACATGGGCATCGGCTATCGGTCTCTCGCCCGCGCCTATGCCATGAAAGGCAACGAACCCATGGCCCAACTGGCCACGGCCGAGGGCCTGTTCGCCGACGGCAGCTATGACGACGCCCGCATCCAGGCGATCCGGGCTCAAGCAAAGTTGAAGAAGGGCTCGCCGGGCTGGCTTCGCGCCGACGACATTGCGTCCTATAAACCGCAGACTTCCCAGCAGTAGAGGGCGCTTAACCCTTTGGCCGTAGTATTGCGCCCTGGAGCTTCCCGAGCATGAACTTCCGCCTCGCCGCCCTCTTCGCCGTACTGCTGGCGATCGCCTTCGCCGCCGCCGGCTACTCGATCGGCACGCGCCACAACGCGGTCGATCGGGTCGCCGTCGAGTCGATCGTCCAGGACGCGATCGCCAAGTCGAAGCCGGCTGTCTCTGTTCCCGCGTCGATGGCGCCTGGCCAGCCGGCACAGATGGCTGAGCTATCCGACGACCAGCGCAGAGACGTCGAGGCGACCATCCGCAACTACCTGATCGCCAATCCGGAGATCGTGCGTGACGCGATCGACGCCCTCCAGCAGAAAGAGGACGCGGCGGCACAGGTGGCCCAGACAGCGACCATCAAGGACAACAGCGACGAACTCTTCAACTCCAAGCGCGAGGTCGTTCTCGGCAACCCCAAGGGCGACGTAACGCTGGTCGAGTTCTTCGACTACAACTGCGCCTACTGCCGGCATGCGCACGCCGACATGCTGCAACTGCTGAAGAACGATCCGAATCTCAGGATCGTGCTGAAGGAATTTCCGATCCTCGGCGATGGTTCGGTGCAGGCTGCTCAGGTCGCGGTGGCAGTGCTGCTGACCGCGCCGGACAAGTACCTCGACTTTCATGACGAGCTGATCACGACGCCCGGGCCGGTCGACGGCGCCAAGGCGCTTGCCGTCGCTGCCGACGTCGGCCTCGACCAGGACAAGATCAAAACGGTCGCTGCGTCCGATGAGGTCAAGGCCAACCTCAACGAGGTTCGCGACCTCGCCACCAAGCTCGACCTGACCGGCACTCCCTCCTATGCAACCAAGCTGAAGGTGGTCGTCGGCGCGGTGGGTTACGATCAACTGGCGCAGGAGATCCAGGCTGTCCGCGACTGTTCCAAGGTCGCCAGCTGTTGATCTTGCCGATTTCTGCGGCAATCAGGGCTTTTCCTCGGCTTTTTCTGCCCGTATAACCGCGCATTCCTGCAGGGATTGCCGCCTCTATCGGCCTTCCCGGGACCACGGTCGGTCATGGCGGCAACCATCTTCATCCTCAACGGCCCGAATCTGAATATGCTCGGCAAGCGCGAGCCGGCCCTTTACGGCACCGGCACGCTGGCCGACATCGAGGCCATGTGCGCGGCCCGTGCCAAGGACCTCGGGATCAGGATCGATTTTCGCCAGGACAACCGCGAGGGCATCCTCGTCGACTGGCTGCAGGAGGCGGGCGACAAGGCCGCCGGGGTGGTGCTGAATGCCGGTGCCTATACCCACACGTCGGTAGCCATTCACGATGCAATCCGTGGCACGGGGCTGCCGGTGATCGAGGTGCATCTTTCCAACATCTTTGCGCGCGAGAGCTTCCGCCACCACTCTTTCGTCTCGCCGGTGGCGAAGGGCATGATCTGCGGGCTTGGCCCGCAAGGCTATGTGCTGGCGCTCGAAGCACTGGCCACCATCATCGCCGCGAACAGCAGCGCAAAGAACGCGAAGGACAAGAAAAGCTGATGGCTGACCAGAAATCGATCCTCGATCAGATGCTCGTGCGCGAGCTGGCCGAACTGCTCACGGAGACCGGGCTGACGGAGATCGAGATCGAGCGTGAGGGCACGCGTGTGCGCGTCGCGCGCAATGTAACGGTTGCCGCGGCCGCTCCGGCGATGGTGGCGATGCCCTCTGCCGGCGGAGCGCCGGCAGGTGCCGCTCCAGCGCCGGCAGTGAGCGACGCCAATCATCCCGGCACTGTTCACTCGCCGATGGTCGGAACCGCCTTCCGCGCCCCTGAGCCGGGCGCCCGCCCCTACGTCGAGGTTGGCGACCAGGTGCGCCAGGGCGACACGCTGCTGATCGTCGAGGCGATGAAGACGATGAATCAGATACCGGCGCCGCGTTCCGGCAAGGTGACCAAGATCCTGGTCGACGATGGCCAGCCGGTTGAATATGGCGAGCCGCTTCTGATCATCGAATGACGTCGTCACCGCATCTGTTTTCCAAGATTCTGATCGCCAACCGCGGTGAGATAGCGCTCCGCGTGCTGCGCGCCTGCAAGGAACTCGGCATCGCGACTGTCGCCGTGCATTCGACCGCCGACGCGGACGCTATGCACGTCCGCCTCGCCGACGAGAGCGTGTGCATCGGCCCGCCGCCGGCGCGGGAATCCTACCTGAACATTCCGCAGATTCTGGCGGCCTGCGAGATCACCGGCGCGAACGCGGTACATCCCGGTTACGGGTTTCTTTCCGAGAATGCCCGCTTCGCCGAGATTCTCGCTGCCCACGACGTCGCCTTCATCGGCCCCAGCGCCGAGCATATCCGCATCATGGGCGACAAGATCGAAGCCAAGCGCACCGCCAAGCGCCTGGGCATCCCGGTAGTTCCGGGTTCGGAGGGCGGCATCGCCAACGAGGCGGCCGCGAAGAAAGTCGCGGACGAGATCGGCTATCCGGTGCTAATCAAGGCGTCTGCCGGCGGCGGCGGGCGCGGCATGAAGGTCGCGCGCAGCGCGCTGGAGTTGCCAAACGCGCTGGCGACGGCCCGCGCCGAGGCGCGCACCGCCTTCGGCGATGACGCCGTCTACATCGAAAAGTATCTCGCCCACCCTCGCCACATCGAGGTCCAGGTCATGGGCGACGGCGCCGGCAAGGCGGTACACCTCGGCGAACGCGACTGTTCACTGCAGCGGCGCCATCAGAAGGTGATGGAGGAATCGCCCTCACCGGCGATCACGCCCGAACAGCGCGCCAGGATCGGCGGCATCGTGGCCAACGCGATGGCGGACCTCGGCTATTCCGGCGCGGGCACGATCGAATTCCTCTACGAGGACGGCGAGTTCTATTTCATCGAGATGAACACGCGCCTGCAGGTCGAGCACCCGGTAACCGAAGCGGTCACGGGCCTCGACCTGGTCAACGAGCAGATCCGCGTCGCCAGCGGCCTCGGCCTCTCCTTCGAGCAGAAGGACGTGAAGTTCACCGGCCACGCGATCGAGTGCCGCATCAACGCGGAAGACCCGAAGACATTCGCGGCCTCGCCCGGCCGCATTGCCTATTACCATCCGCCTGGCGGGCTCGGCGTGCGCATCGACAGCGGCGTCTATCAGGGCTACACGATCCCGCCGTTCTACGATTCGCTGATCGGCAAGCTGATCGTTCATGCCCACTCGCGCGACGAGGCCCTGCGCCGCCTTGCCCGCGCCCTCGACGAATTCGTCGTCGACGGGATCAAGACGACGATCCCCCTTTTCCGCGAACTGGTGAACGACCCCGATATCATTTCGGGCAACTACGACATCCATTGGCTGGAAAAGCGACTGGCCATGGCCTGAAGCGTGGACTTGCGCGGGATCGGCCAGCCCCGCTACCGTTGCAGGTAGATGGCTTCGCGCGACGACATCCTGCTTGAAATCACGCCCCAGGTGCTGCTGAAGGCGTACGCCGTGGGTATTTTCCCGATGGCGGAATCAGCGGACGATCCCGGTCTCTACTGGATCGAGCCCGAGCAGCGCGGCATCATCCCTCTCGACGGCTTCCATTTGCCGAAGCGTCTCAGGCGCACGGTAGCTTCCGGCAGGTTCGAAATCCGCATCAATACCGACTTTGCCGGCGTGATCGATGGCTGCGCCGGCGCCGTGCACGGCCGCCCGAAGACCTGGATCAACGCGCGCATCCGCCGGCTATACGGGGAACTCTTCGAGATCGGCGCCTGCCATACGGTTGAGACCTGGCGCGACGGCGAGCTGGTCGGCGGGCTCTACGGCGTGCAGCTCGGCGCGGCATTCTTCGGGGAAAGCATGTTCAGCCGCGAGCGCGATGCCTCGAAGGTTGCGCTGGTCCACCTGGTCGCGCGCCTGAAAGCCGGCGGCTTCAGGCTGCTCGACACTCAGTTCACGACCGAGCACCTGCGCCAGTTCGGCGCGATCGATGTGCCCCGGCAGCGTTACCAGACGCTGCTTGAGGAAGCGATCAACGCCGACGCCGACTTCTACTTCTTCGGCGGCGGAACGTTGGATGTCATTTTGCAGTCGGTCAGCCAGACGTCGTAGACCGGATCGTCGACGGCGTGCAGGCCTGGGCTGGACGCGAACATCCAGCCCGTGAAGATGCGCTTGACCTTGCGATCGAGACCGATGGCATCGACCTCTACAAAGGCGTCCGTCTGTGGCGCCTCGGTCGGCGGCCGGTTGTAACAGACCCGCGGAGTGATCTGCAGCGCCCCGAAGCGCACCGTCTCGTCAATGTAGACGTCGAAGGTGATGATCCGTCCGGTGATCTTGTCGAGGCCGGCGAAGACCGCGACCTTGTTGGCGACCTTGTCGGCTGCCGCCGGAGAGGCCATCGCGACGGCGAGAACTGCGGCCGTCGCAAGACAATGGGCAAGCGGCCGAAGGCGGGCTGAAATCGCGGGGGTCATCGGTGAAGCTGGCGGCAGCGGATCGTAGCGGGATTGCGGCGCGTGTGTAGCAGGCGATTCCGGCACCGAAAAGGCAGCCGTTACGCCACCGCGGCCGCGGCCTCACGTCGCGCCATGGCACGGTCGAGGTCGGCCGCCTCTTCCGCCGTGAACCTCAGCCCGAGCTTGGAGCGTCGCCACAGCACGTCCTCGGCGCTCTCGGCCCATTCCTCCTGCATCAGGTAGCTAACCTCCGCTTCCGTGAGGTCGATGCCGTATAGACCACCCAGGTCGGCGGTGCTGCGCTTGCCGGTGAGGATCGCCGATGCTCGGGTGCCGTAAGCCGCAACAAGCCGGCTCACGGTCTCTTCGGCGAGAAATGGATAGGCTGCGGCCAGAGCCCGGACGATGCCGCCAAAATCGCCGGGCGGGAACGCGCCGCCCGGAAGCGATGCGCCGAAGGTCCAGGCCGGCGCGATCTGCCGGACCCGGCCCATGCGATCGACAACGAGCTCGGCCAGGCGGCGATGGGTCAGCAACGAGCCGCCGAAGGCAGAGAGTACGGGCGCGATGTTCGCCGGGGCGTCGACCACGACCGAATAGCCAGGATCGGTGCCGTAACCGTCATTGTCAGGCACCGTCGTGACGCAAGCGAACGCCCAAAGCACGTCATCCGCCACCGGGGCTGCCTGAAAGTACTGGCCCAGGATATCGAGAAGACCGGCAACCTCGGAGCGGCCGACGGAGGGCTTCGTGGCTTCGCCGGAGTATTCGCTGAGCAGAGGCCCGACGAGCATCGTTCCGCCCTCACAGGGGACGGCGTACACGACCCCGCCGTGTTCCGTTGGCAGCGCATAGGAAGTCGCGTCGCTATGGGGCCAGCGCACGATGACGTGCGCCGCCTTGCGCATCCGCACGCCGAAACGGCCGTGTGCATGGACGACGTGATTGAGTACCTCGCCGGCCGCAGCGCCACCGGCGTTCACCAGGATACGCGCCAGCACGGTCGAACGCTCGCCGGTGCTCGCGCATTCCAGCGAGAGCCGCCAGCGCCCGCCGTCGCGCTCGGCCACGACGCAACGCATGCGCGGCTCGACGGTGGCGCCGCGTATCTGCGCGTCGATGGCATTGGCGATTGCGAGCCGGCTGTCGTCCGCCACGCAGTCGTAATAAACGAACGCCGCCCTGAAGTGCGGTTGCAGCGGGCCGTCGTGGCCGTGAAGATCGACCAGCTCTGACGACGGCAGCGATGAACGCGCCACACGATCGAACGCCGCAAGGCCCGCGCGCATGAGCCACGGCGACCACTGGCGTTCGTGGTGAGGAATGAGGAAGCGGCGCGGCCGAACCAGATGCGGCGCCGCATGCAGGAGGATCTCCCGTTCGGCAACCGCCTCGCGCATGGCACGGAGACGGAAATTCTCCATGAGCTGAAGCGAGCCATGGATCACTCTGGTGGTCGCGGAGGAGCTACCGCCTGCCAGATCGCCCTGATCGCAAAGAAATACCGAAAGGCCGCGGCCAGCAGCGTCGCGGGCAACAGCGGTGCCCGTCAGCCCTCCACCGATGACGCCGACGTCAAACACCCTGCCCGCAAGGACATTACGCATACTGCCGCACCGCCGGCACACTACGCCGAGCGACGAACATAGCCGCCGCTGCCAACGCCGGCGGAAGCCAATGCCCGCTATCCCCAACTATCGGCGACATCGCAGGCGTTGGCAGGTCTACCGCCACTTGGTCGCACGCTGTATGGGAACTTTAAGCAAATCCAGGAGTTTTGCTCGCGGGAGGCAGAAATGACTACCATCACACTGCAACAAAACGCCTATGGCGCCCGGCGGCGCTTTGCTGACTGGATACTCGCTGTTGCCGCCATCCTCGGATTTGTCGAGGCGGTACTGAACTATTTCTTTGATATGGGAATCGCTTATTCGGGCGGCGCTCTTCTCGTCGTCATCTCGACTTTCTTAATTCTTGCTGTCCTCGTGCTGGTCCGCTGGTGGACGTCCATGCCGCGCTGGCTAGGCGTGGTGCTCGCCGTGCTGACATTCCTCGACTTCATCGGCACCGGCATCGCCGGTTACTTTCTGGAAGCCTACCTGCTCGTACTGCTCATGGTCGTCGCGCTGATCGCGTGGCTGTTCGCCGTTTTCATGCGCCCTCGTTCCCTGGAGGGAGCCCAATGACCGTCCGCTCGCTATCGCTCGCGCTCGCGCTGCTTGCCAGCGCCCCGGCCTTCGCGCAGGACGCGGCCTCCACCCAGGATTGGTACACCTTCAATG
>DASZQY010000003.1:0-12332 GCA_035549395.1 Bauldia sp. | reverse complement strand
GCCGTTCGCGGCGAGATCGTTGAAGCGGATCGGGTGGCAGTAGCCGGCCAGCCAGCCGAGCTGGCCTTCATCCGAGTACAGGTATTCCATCCACAGCTTGGCCGCGTTCGGATGCGGGGCGTACGCGCTGATCGCCTGGATATAGACGCCGGCAACAACCGCGTCAGACGGCACAATCACTTCGGCCTTCGGGTTGCCCGCGAAACCGTCACGCCATGCCAGCGCGTTGTAGTCCCAGTTGGTGAGGATGGGCGAAGTGCCTTGCGCCACCGTCGCCGACTTGCCGATTACCGGCACGAAGTTGCCGGCGGCGTTCAGCTTGGCGAGGAAGTCGAGGCCCTTGGTGCCGGCATCAGCACCGGCAGTGCCGCCGCTGGCGAGGCCCGCCGCATAGACCGACTGGATCGCCTGGTTGGACACGCGCGGATCACCCGACAGCGCGACCTGGTTGGCGTAGTCCGGCTTCTGAAGGTCGGCCCAGGTCTTCGGCGGATTGGCGACGAGATCGTCGTTCACCAGGAACGCCATCACGCCGTAGTAGTCGCCGTACCAGTAGCCGTCGGCATCCTTGGCGCTGTCCGGGATCGTGTCCCAGGTCGAGACCTTGTACGGCTGGATGAGTTTGTCCTGCTTGGCAGACGGGCCGAACGACAGGCCGACGTCGATCACGTCAGGAGCCTGGGGACCGGTGTTGCCCTGGTTGGCCTTGATCGCCTGGATCTCGTCGCCCGAGCCAGCATCCGGATTGAGCTCGTTGACGGTGATCTCAGGGTATTTCTTCTTGAAGGCGTCGATGACGGCGCCGTAGCCGCACCAGTCGTGCGGCAGAGCGATCGTGGTGAGCTGGCCTTCTTTCTTGGCCGCGTCGACGATCGCCTGCGGTGCGTCCGCATAGGCCATCGTAGCGCTCGCGCAAAACGCGAGAGCCGAGCCCGACAACATCAGTTTCTTCAGCATTCTGTTCCCCTCGTTGGGTTCCTGAAAACCTGTCCGGCGCCAAAGTCGGCCGTCGGCCGCTGCTAGCACCGCTTCATAACGTTTCCATGTCAGCCGGCCGGTCCCCCTCGCGCACCAAAAAGCTGCACCGTCGTCCGCCCGGCAGGCAAAACGGCGCCGTGAACCGAAACTACGGCGAAAAGCCCGACAGGGCCAGCTTTGCACGCCACATTTTGCCCGCTTGTGGCCCGCGTCCCGGACCGGGTTATCCCCAGGAAAGAAAGCTGAGCCGTCTCAATGATTTGCGCAGGCTGCGCGGCCGAGCGGGCGAAAACAGTCCACCATGGGTTTCCGCGAACACCTACAAACCAACGCACCTTATTTACGTCCGGGCAATAATTTGAGCGCAGCTTTCGCGTTCGGGTTGTATTTGCGAGCCAAATGCCGTGGAAGCGCAAATCGCGGATGGTGAGGACAATCGGCGGGTATTCCGCCGCATGCGTACGCTCAAGAAGGGTACAATCATCCTTCAGGGCGGGTACTCGGTTTACGACTGTACTGTCCGTAACGTCTCGGACGGCGGTGCGATGCTGCAGATTTCGGGACTCGGCATCCCCACGCACTTCGAACTGGCGATGGATGCAGCAATACCGCGTCGCCGCTGCACTGTCCGCTGGCGCAGCGAAAACGCGATTGGCGTTTCGTTCGACGACGTCGCCCAGCAGGCGGCGTAGAAAGCCTCGCCGTCCTCCCTGCCGGTCTGCTAGCAATAGCCCTGCGTGGCGGGTGGAGATGAGCTGTGCCGGTTATCCTTGGCGGATTGTGGGTGCCGACCGCGACCCCCTTCTCCCCATCGGGTGGCGTCAATCTCGAACGCCTGGTGTTCCACGGCCGGCGGCTGCTGGAGCAAGGTGCGACCGGCCTCGCCATTCTCGGCACCACGAGCGAAGCCAACTCGCTGACGCTGGATGAACGGCGGGCCGTCATCGACGCGGTCCTCGGTGCGGGCGTTCCGGCGGCGCGGGTCCTGCCAGGCACCGGATCGGCGTCCATCGCCGACGCGATCACGCTCACCCGCCATGCCACGGCGGCGGGATGCGCCGGCGTGCTGCTCCTGCCGCCGTTCTATTACAAAAACATCTCGGACGACGGCTTGTTCGCCTTCGTCGCAAACCTCATCGAGGCCTGCGGTTCGTTCGTACCGCGCATTCTGCTCTATCACATTCCGCCTCAGGCGGTGATCGGATGGTCGATCTCCCTCATCGACCGACTGCGAAGCGCGTTCCCGGACGTCATCGTCGGAATGAAGGATTCTTCCGGCGATCGGGCACGCATCAAGACGGTGCTCGCGACCTTTCCCAATTTCGCGGTGTTTCCCGGTTCGGAAAGCGGACTGATCGAGCTGATGAACGCCGGCGCGGCTGGCAGCATAACTGCGACCGGCAACATCAACGCACGGGCCGTGGCCGATCTCATCGCCGGTTTCCGTGATGCCGATGCCGGCCGACGGCAGGAGGACGCCACCGCGCTTCGCGATGCGCTGCAGAAGCACGGGCCCATCCCATCGATCAAGGCGATCCTGAGCGAGATCGATCGCGATCCGGGCTGGCGGACGATGCGGCCACCATTGATGGCGCTCGGCGACGAGCAGCGCACCGAGCTGCTGGCGACACCCGCCGTGCGCGCGCTGCTGGCAACCCATTCTTCGCCGTAGGGCGAAGCGTCTACCCAGGCTTGTGGTTGGCGTACCAGTGGCGGGCGATGTCGATACGCCGGGGCAGCCAGACCTTGTCTTTCGACGCCACGTAGTCGACGAAGCGCGCGAGTGCCGCCGCCCGGTTCGGGCGCCCGACCAAACGGCAGTGCAGTCCGATCGACATCATCTTGGGCGTGCCGCGCGCGCCCTCCTCGTAGAGGTAGTCGAAGCCGTCCTTGAGGTAGGTGAAGAACTGCTCGCCGGTATTGAAGCCCTGTGGCGTGGCGAAGCGCATGTCGTTGGCGTCCAAAGTGTACGGGATGATGAGGAACGGCCCGTGCGGCCCCTCGATCCAGTACGGCAGGTCGTCGGCGTAGGCGTCGGAGGAATAGAGGAAGCCACCCTCCTCCGCCGCCAGCCGGATCGAATTGATCGACGAGCGGCCCTGGTACAGGCCGAGGGGCCGAGTGCCGGTGAGTTCAGTGTGGATGCGTACGGCTTCAGCGATGTCGCGGCGCTCGTCGGCCTCCGGCTTGTCCTTCAACTCGACCCACTTCAGGCCGTGGCTGGCGATCTCCCAGTCGGCCTCCTTCATGGCCGCGACCGCCTCGGGGTGGCGCTGCATCGCGGTGGCGACGCCGTAGACGGTCACCGGAACCTTGCGATCAGTGAACAGGCGCCATAGCCGCCAGAAGCCGGCGCGCGAGCCATACTCGTAGATGGACTCCATGTTGGCGTGGCGCATGCCCGGCCACGGTTGTGCGCCGACGATCTCCGACAGGAACGCCTCGGAGGCGGCATCGCCATGCAGGATGTTGTTCTCCCCACCCTCCTCGTAGTTGACGACGAACTGGATCGCGACCCGCGCGCCACCCGGCCACTTCGCGTCCGGCGGATTGCGCCCATACCCGATCATGTCGCGGGGATACGTGCCGGTCATTGCATTTGCTCCTTCGATCGTCCACGCGGGCGCCGCTGGGCAAACGACGGCGCCTTAAGCCAACATTAACCACGCGGGCCCAAGCTTGGCACAGGGGGCAAGAGCCCGGACAGTACGCATGATCGCCAATAGCACCCGTTTCCGTATCGCCGATGCCGACGAGCCCGTGGCCAAGGACATCGACTCGCAGATTGCGCGCCTGCGCCAGGTCCTGACGCTGATGGCGCCCGAGACCGGCTCCTCCGCGCTGGGCGCCATGCGGCGCGCGGCGCCGCACGTTCCGCTCTCGGAGCGCGTGCGGCTGCTCACGGAGTACCGCCGCTAGTCAATACGGACATGCCGGTCGCCGCTTGGCAGGCCGAAGCGGGCGATGACCGTCTCGCCGGCAATGGCGGTTTGTCCTTCGGCGACGACAACGGTCGCCGCGACCGGCAGGTAGACGTCGAGACGCGACCCGAAGCGAATGAGCCCGATGCGTTCGCCCGCGGCAAGCTCGTCGCCTTCCCTCACGAATGAAACGATGCGGCGCGCCACCAGGCCGGCGATCTGGACGACGCCGACCGGGCCGTGGGGGGTCTCGATCACCAGCCCGTTGCGCTCATTGCCGGGACTGCCCTTGTCAAGGTCGGGATTGAGCAGCTTGCCCGGGGCGTAGATGACGCGGGCGAGCTTGCCGGCGACCGGTGTGCGGTTCACGTGGCAATCGAAGAGGTTCAGGCCAATGGACACCTTGCGGCGGGTCTGCTCGCCAAGCCCGAGTTCCTTCGGCGCGACGCCTATCGAAACCGAAGCGACGTGGCCGTCAGCGGGGCTGACAACGGCATCGGAATCGAGCGGGATATAGCGCGGCGGATCGCGGAAGAAGTACGCGCACCAGGCGCCGAGGATCAGTCCGATCCACAGGATCGGCTGCCAGAACCAGCCGAAGAAGAGCGCCACGAACACCAGTATCGCAATGAACGGGTAGCCCTCGCGCCGGATCGGCACGAGCATCTTCCTGATCGAGACGATGAAGGTATCGGCCGATGCCATTCCTCAGCTCCGCCCCCACCCAAGCACGGCGGACGCGGCCAAGGGAAGCAGCTATTCGGCCGCTGCCGGGACCGGCACGGCGTCGCCCTCGAGGTAAGGCGTTGCATCCTCGCCGCTGTCGCGCAGCATGGCCGCCGCTTCAGCCGCCTGGCGCTGACGATTCCACATCGAGGCGTAGAGGCCGTTCGCGGCCAGCAGGGCGTCGTGCGAGCCGCGCTCGACGATCCGCCCATCGTCGAGGACAATGATCTCGTCGGCGTTGACGATGGTCGACAGGCGATGTGCGATGACCAGCGTCGTGCGATTGGCAGAGACACGGTCCAGGGCGGCCTGGATCTCTCGCTCGGTATGGATGTCCAGCGCCGAGGTCGCTTCGTCGAGGATCAGGATCGGCGGCGCCTTCAGCACGGTACGGGCGATCGCGACGCGCTGCTTCTCGCCGCCGGAAAGCTTCAGGCCACGCTCGCCGACCTCGGTGGCGTAGCCCTGCGGCAGCGTCGCGACGAAATCCGCGATCTGCGCAGTCGCCGCCGCTTCCTCCACCTGGGCATCCGAGGCATCAGTCCGGCCGTAGCGGATGTTGTAGGCAATCGTGTCGTTGAACAGCACGGTGTCCTGCGGAACCATGCCGATGGCCGCGCGCAGCGACTCCTGCGTGACCGTACGTACATCCTGCCCGTCAATCAGGACGCGGCCGGACTGCACGTCATAGAAGCGGAACAAAAGGCGCGAGATGGTAGACTTGCCGGCTCCAGACGGTCCGACGATCGCGAGCGTCCTGCCGGCCGGCACGGTGAAGCTGACGCCCTTGAGGATCGGCCGGTCGGGTTCATAGCGGAACTCGACATTCTCGAAGCGTACCTCGCCGCCGGCGACGTTGAGCGGCTTCGCGTCGGGGCTGTCGACGATCTCCGGCTTGACGTCGAGCAGATCGAACATCGCCTCGATGTCGATCAGTCCCTGCTTGATCTCGCGGTAGACCATGCCGATGAAGTTGAGCGGCACTGACAACTGCGTCAGCAGCGCGTTGATCAGCACGAAATCGCCGAGCGTCTGCTGGCCATGCATGACCGCGGTCGCCGACATCACCATGCAGATGGTCGAGCCGACGGTGAAGATGACGATCTGGCCGATGTTCAGCCACGCGATCGACGTCCAGATGCGGATCGCGGCTTCTTCGTAGCGCGCCATGGCGCGGTCGTAGCGCCGCGCCTCCATCGTCTCGTTGCCGAAATATTTGACCGTCTCGAAGTTGAGCAGCGAGTCGATCGCCTTGGTATGGGCATCCTGATCGGACTCGTTCATGTCGCGGCGGATCTGGATGCGCCAGTCCGAGACCTTGATCGTGAAGACGACGTAGATGACGATCGTCACAGTGATGACGACGAGATAGCGCCAGTTGAACTGATACGCGATGATGCCTGCGGCGAGTGCAAACTCGAGGAACGTCGGCAACGTGTTCAGGATGGTGAACCGCACCAGTGTCTCGATGCCGTTGACGCCGCGCTCGATGACGCGCTGCAGCCCGCCCGTGCGCCGCTGCAGATGGAAGCGCAGGGACAGTTCGTGCATGTGCACGAAGGTGCGATAGGCGAGATGGCGGACAGCGTACTGCCCGACGCGCGCGAATAACGCATCGCGCAGGTTGTTGAACACGTTCATCAGGATGCGGCCGACACCGTAGGCCACGACCAGCAGGATCGGCACCAGGAGCAGGGTCATCCAGCTCACCGTGATGGTGCCATCCGGCCCGGGGATCGGCCGGTGGGTGAGCGCGTCGGTGGCCCACTTGTAGCTGTAGGGAACCAGCACGGTGACGATCTTGGCGGCGACCAGGATTGCCAGCGCCAGCAGCACGCGGCGTTTGAGGTCCGGACGCTCCTTTGGCCACAGGTACGGCCATAGCTGCATCAGCGCCGCCAGCGTCGTCTCGCTGCGCGGCGCTGTCGGGGATGAGGCGGGAACTGATCTGGCAGAACGCCGGGAACTGGCGGAACGCATCTATGGCTCGGGTGCAGGGTTGCAGCCGAGATAGACTTTAATCGCACAAATTCAAGAAATTCCGCTGGGCGTCGGCAAAAACGATCAGTCGGTCCAGGTCACATTCCCCTTGGGCATGATGAACACCTGGCCTGGGTAGATCCAGTGCGGGTTGCGGATCTGGTCCGTGTTGGCCTGATAGATCGTCGACCAGCGCACGCCTTTGCCCCAGGTCGAGCGGGCGATGCGCCACAGGTTATCGCCGCGCTTGATGATTACCGTCTCCATCGGCGGCATCGCGCCCGACACGGTCGCACCACTACCGGCAGATCCGCCGGCCGACCCACTCGGCGTCAGCACCGCGACATCGACCTCGCGCTGGAACGGCACCTCGGCGCGGGCAATGACGGTGCCGTCACTGCCAATCTGATCCGCGCGCACATCGTAGTTGCCCGCCGGCATGTCCTTCTTAGTCTCGACCAGCCAGGTTCCGGAGGGCGACGGCTTGGCCTCGCCCAGCGGCTGGTCATCCATGTAGACGCGCACCGTCTCCGGGGTGGTCGCCGTGCCCGCGATATAGACGTTGCCGGCAGTATCGGCCTCGACAGCGGCGACCACGACGTTCGGCTGCGCGGGCGGCGGCGGCGGAGGCGGCGTAGCCGGTGGCGCCTCGGCGGTGGCCGGCGCTTCGGTGCCGACCGGTGGCTCAAGGGTGACCTTCGGCTCGCCGGCAATCGGCGGCTCGGTCGTTACTGGCGCTTCCTTCGGCGGCGCGGCCTCGGCCATCTGCGGCGCCGGCGTTACCTCCGTCCCAGGCGTCGCTTCCGCGGTCTCGGCGGACTCCGTCGCCGGTGGCGTGGTGACCGCACTTTCGGCCGGCACTGGCGCGACCTCAGCCGTCTGCTCCGGCTGCGTGGAGGTGCCTGCGGCTGGTGCGGTCTCCGCAGGCGCGGCAGCCGCGGGCGGGGTGGTCTCCGCCGTCTGCGTCGTTTCGCCAGCCGGCGCGTTGGGCGCGGCCGGCGCCGCAGCAGCGGTTTCGGCTGGCGTCGTGGGCGCCGGGGCTGCCGGCGGAGTCTCCGCTGTCGCCACCTGCGTGCCAGTCGAACCAGCCGATGGCGCGGCCGGCGGCGCAGCCTGGGCTGCTGGCGGAGTAACCTCGGCGGTTGCGGCCGCGCCGGGCTCGGCGCCCTCAAGTACCTTGCTTGCGGCGTCCGGCGTGTTGACGACGACCAGCACGTCCTTGGATGGCGGCTCCGGTACCGAGACCGTTACCCGCTGGTCGGAGAGCGTGACTACCGTGCTGTCCTTGCTGGTGGTGCGGATGGCGAGGTCGTGGGTGCCCGGCGCCAACGGCTTATCGAGCGGCAATGCCCAATCGCCGGCATCGCCCGAATCAGCCTGGGCGATCGTCGTGCTGCCGTCCAGAATCTCTACCTTGGAGTTGGGCGCAGCCTCGCCGGCCAGCACGGTATCGCCCGACGGCTCTACGCGAACCACGTCAAACGACGGCATCACCGGGCCGGCCTCTGACGGAGGGGCTTCCGTCGCGGGCGCGCCCGTGGCGGGCGGCAGCGCAGCCATCTCCGTCCCGGCAGCCGCCGGTGCGGGCGTTCCGTCAGCCGGCGCTGCCGGAATCGGGGCCGCTGCCGTCTCGCTCGTGGATGCGGCGGGCGCTAGCGCGGCGGCAGTATCGGCGGGCGGCGGCGGAGCTTCGGCGGGGGCGGTTGCCGCCGGTGGCGCGACGGCCACCGATTGGGTCGGCAAGCGGCCGATCGTAACGTCGTAGGCAGCAAGCGCCACCAGCACGATGACCACTGCGATCGCGGCAATGATGGTGAGAGCGCGCCGCTCCATCAAACTTCACTCACGCTGCCCGACTCCACTATACCCGCATCCCTTTGACGGACAAGCAAATGCGCTGCCAATCCAACCTTGACGCCCGGTGCATGCGAATGCCACATCACCCTTATGGCTGAACTACAGAGCATTTGCGTCTACTGCGGCGCCAACGCCGGCGCGCGTCCACAATATTCGGATGCCGCCCTCAAATTAGGCACCGCAATGGCGCGCGAGGGCGTGCGCCTGGTCTATGGCGGCGGTTCGATCGGGCTGATGGGCGTTGTCGCCCGCGCCGTCATGGACAATGGCGGCGACGTCACCGGCATCATTCCGCAGTTTCTCAAGGACCGGGAAGTGATGCTGAGCGAGGTACCCGACCTCATCGTCACGGCCGACATGCACCAGCGCAAGCAGAAGATGTTCGAACGGGCCGACGCCTTCGTCGCACTTCCGGGCGGCATCGGCACGCTCGAGGAAGTCGTCGAGGTGATGACCTGGGCTCAACTGGAGCGCCACGCCAAGCCCATCGTCATCGTCAACCTCGGCGGCTTCTGGGATTCGTTGATCGCGCTGTTCGGGCGCATGACTGAAGAAGGCTTCCTGCACAAGGCGTTCCTGGGCAACCACGTCGATCTGCCGGTCGCCTTCGTCGACAGCGTTGACGAAGTTATCCCGACGCTCCGGGCCAAGGTTGCCGGGCTGCCGCAGTCGCGCCTCAACGAAACGGCCGATCTGCGTCTTTAGGGGGCCTTCGCGCCAGCGCGCAGGAGCTTGTAGACGATCGCGTCGTTGAGGGCCTCGAAGGAGGCGTCGACGATGTTTTCCGAAACGCCGACCGTGAACCACGAGTCGCCGGAAGCATCCGTCGACTCGATCAGGACGCGCGTCACGGCGCCGGTGCCACCGTTCAGGATACGCACCTTGTAGTCGATGAGCTCGAGATCGGTGATGAGATCGCGGTATATGCCGAGGTCCTTGCGCAGTGCCTGATCGAGCGCATTGATCGGGCCGTTGCCTTCGCCGACCGTCAGCAGGCGCTGGCCGCCGACGGTGAGCTTGACCACCGCCTCCGAGACCGAGACGAGCTGGCCGACGGCATTGTGCCGCCGCTCGACGGTGACGTGGAAGCTTTCGACGTCGAAATAGCCGGGCAACCCGCCGAGCGTGCGCCGCGCCAGCAACTCGAAGGAGGCCGCCGCGCCTTCGTAGGCGTAGCCCACCGCCTCGCGCTCCTTCACCTCGCGGAGCAGGGCATCCAGCCGGCGGTCGCTTCTGTCGACCTCGATTCCCATGCGCGACAGCTCGGCGATGAGGTTCGCCTTGCCCCCCTGATCGGAGACCAGCACGTGGCGGCGGTTGCCTACCTTCTCGGGGGCGATGTGCTCATAGGTCCTGGGATCGCGCGCGATGGCGGAGGCGTGGATGCCGGCCTTGGTCGTGAACGCACTCGCCCCAACATAGGCGGCCTGACGATTGCCGGCGCGATTCACCAGCTCGTCGAAGCGATGCGACACCGCGGTCAGCCCTGCCAGCGCTTCGGAGGTAACCCCTGTCTCGAAGCGATCGGCGTATGCAGGCTTCAGCAGCAGCGTCGGGATGATCGAGGTGAGATTGGCATTGCCACAGCGTTCGCCGATGCCGTTCAGCGTGCCCTGGATCTGGCGTGCGCCCGCCCGCACCGCGGCGAGTGAGTTGGCGACCGCTTGCTCAGTATCGTCGTGGGCATGGATGCCGAGATGATTGCCCGGAATGGCGCGGGTCACCTCGCCTACGATCGCTTCGATCTCCTCCGGCATGGAGCCGCCGTTGGTGTCGCACAGCACGACCCAGCGCGCGCCGGCCTCGTGGGCGGCGATGGCGCAGGCCAGCGCATACGCCGGGTTGGCCTTGTAGCCGTCGAAGAAGTGCTCGCAGTCGACCAGCACCTCGCGGCCTTTCTCGCGGGCGGCGGTCACCGACTGGCGGATGGCCTCGAGGTTTTCGGCCTCTGTCGTCTGGAGGGCGACGCGCACGTGATAGTCCCACGTCTTGGCGACGAAGCAGATGGCATCGGCATCGGCGTCGAGCAGCGCCTTCAGGCCCGGGTCGTTGGACAGCGACACCCCTGCCCGCTTGGTCATGCCGAAGGCGGTGAAGGTCGCATGTTCCGTGCGCTTCTTCTCGAAGAAGGCGGTATCGGTCGGATTGGCGCCGGGATAGCCGCCCTCGACATAATCGACGCCGAGGCGATCGAGCATCCCGGCGACCAGCACCTTGTCGTCCACCGTGAAATCGACGCCACTGGTCTGCGCGCCGTCCCGCAAGGTGGTGTCGAACAGGTAGAGGCGTTCCTTACTCATGATGCGGGCGGCCAGACGGCGGTGTCGTGATCGGGATGCTGATGGCTGGTGACGCGGATCGACGCCGCCAGCGCGGAATCCTCCTGCTCCGTGGTCTTGTCGCCCGGCAGCGCCGCCAGCTCATCGAACCATGGCATGCGGCTCTCGATGCCCCATTGGCCGAGCGGCCTCATCGCCGCGGGGTCGTCAAGCGAACCGATCGAGACGGAAATGCGCGGCTTGTCGACGTAGCGGAAGGTGAGCGGCGTTCCGCACTTGTCGCAAAAGCCGCGCTCCGCGCGGTCGGACGACATGAAGGTCGCGAGCTTGCCGCGCGTCAGTTCGAACTTGTCCACGGGAACGCCGGCCAGCGGCGCGAAAAACGAGCCGAAAGCCTTCTGGCACATGCGGCAATGACAGATATCCGGGCTGCCCGGCCGCTCGTGGAGCGCGTAGCGAATGGCACCGCACTGGCACCCGCCGGTGATCCTGACGTCGGCCATGGACAAGTTCCTTGTCGTTGTCAGCGCCGCTTGCGAGCCGCAGCGCGTTTGGGAGCTGCGCGCCTGGCAGCCGGTTTCTTCGCAGCAGTTTTGCGTGCCGGCTTGGCCGATGCCTTCGCCGTCCGCCGGGCAGGTTTCTTCGCCGCGGCCTTGCGCGACGGCGTCTTCCGTCTGGCGGCCGCGGGTGGCGTGTGGGTCACGGCCTCGATGTTGTGGCCATCCGGGTCGAGCACGAAGGCTGCGTAGTAGTGCTGGTGGTAATGCGGTCGCAGGCCGGGCGCGCCGTTGTCAACGCCGCCGGCGGCCATCGCCGCCTTGTAGAAGGCGTCGACCTGGTCGCGCGTCTCAGCGCGGAGCGCCAGATGCACATGCTGTATCGGCCCCTTGACGACCCCGATCCACAGGAACGGCTTTCCATCGGAGCCGAGTCCGGCGGTGGCGCCGTCGTCCATCGGAAATTCCATCACCACGCCACCGCGAAGAGGCGCCAGCGCGGCGGCATAGAATTTCTTTGCCTTCTCATAGTCGGAAACGCTCAGGCTCATGTGGTCTATTTCGATGCTCATCGCTTGACCTCCCACGTGGTGACGAGTTCCCCGGTCTTGGGGTCCTTCGAGTCCTTCAGTGCAATTCCCATCGCTTCGAGTTCGGCACGAATGCGATCGGCTTCCTCGAAGTCTTTCGCCTTGCGGGCAGCGGCGCGGGCTGAAGCCATGCCGTTCAGGAAGAAGATTTCGTCAGTTTTTCCCTTCAAGTCCCAGAGGGACATTGAAGGCGCCATTGGCTTGAACCGCTCGAGCAGCTGCGTGATCAGTTGAGCAACCCATTCGAAGTGGGTGGTCTTCGCGCTCAAGAAATTCACAACGTCCGCCACGCGCATGGTGCTCGGAAACGCTCGGAGCAGCGCTTCGAATTCTTGCTCAGCGTTTGAATGCTGCCCATACGCGGGAAAGACAAATGTCATTGCGTGTGGTGCCGGTAGAAGTCCCAAGAGGCGGGCACTCCCAACGAAGAGTTCTCTTGATTGAGCGTTAGTGTCGGCAGTGCGATATAGCGATTCGAGGCGTGTGATCGCCTCCCAAGTGTTT
>DASZQY010000002.1:0-6258 GCA_035549395.1 Bauldia sp. | reverse complement strand
CGGGCCACGGTCGAGGCCGGCTCGACATTGGTGAGCAGCGTCGGCGGAAAGAAGCAGCCCTTCGCCGGAAGGTCGGCATGCGTCTGGTAGACGGTCGCACCCTCGTCCACGCCCTGCTTGACCAGCTTGCGGATGCGCTCGAGCTGCACCGGCGCGACGATGGCGCCGAGATCGATCGCCTTGTCGAGCGGCGAGCCGACGCGCAGCGTCTCCAGCCGCGTGCGGAGCTTGCCGACGAAAGCGTCGTACACGCCCTCCTGCACGAGCAGGCGCGAGCCGGCGCAACACACCTGGCCCTGGTTGAACCAGATCGCATCGACGACGCCTTCGACGGCGGAGTCGAGATCGGCGTCGTCAAAGACGATGAACGGGGATTTTCCGCCAAGCTCGAGCGTCAGCGACTTGCCGCTGCCCGCCGTTGCCTCGCGGATCCGGCGGCCGACTTCGGTCGACCCGGTGAAGGCGATCTTGTCGATGCCGGGATGCCTGACGATGATCTCGCCGGTGGCGCCATCGCCGGTGACGATGTTGACCACGCCTTTCGGCACACCCGCCATGGTGCAGATCTCGGCGAAGAGCAGCGCCGAAAGCGGCGTGAACTCGGCCGGCTTCAGGATGACCGTGTTGCCGAGCGCGATCGCCGGCGCGATCTTCCACGCCAGCATGAGGAGCGGAAAGTTCCACGGGATCACTTGCCCGCAGACGCCGACCGGCATGCGATCGGGCATCTCGGCGGCCATCAGCTCGGCCCAGCCGGCGTGATAGTAGAAGTGGCGGGCGACGAGCGGGACGTCGATGTCGCGCGTCTCGCGGATCGGCTTGCCGTTGTCGAGCGCCTCGATCACCGCGAACAGGCGCGAGTGGCGCTGGATCAGCCGGGCGATGGCGTAGAGGTATTTCGCCCGCTCGTGGCCGGCGGTGCGCGACCATGTGCCCTGCGCCCGCCGCGCCGCCTTCACCGCCGCGTCGATGTCCGCCTGGCTGCCTTGCGCCACCTCAGCCAGCACTTCGCCGGTCGCAGGGTTCGATGTCGCGAACCACTTGCCTTCCTGCGGCTGGCGCCAGGCGCCGTCGATGTAGAGGCCGGCGCGGTCGTGCTGCCTGATCCAGGCGCGCGCGTCCTTGTCGCTTTCCGGCGCCGGGCCATAGTCCATGGTGTCGAGGATTTCAGCGACTGACATGATGGCCTCCAAGGCCGCCGGTAGACAGCCGAAGCCGCCGACGGCATATTCTAACCATGCAATATACCGTCACGGTTGCCCACGACGAAGGTGAAGGTGTCTGGTTTGTCCAGAGTTCCGACGTGCCCGGTCTGAACGCCGAGGCCGCCACGCTGGATGCCCTTGTTGAAGTTGTGGCCGAACTGGCGCCTGGGCTGGTGCAGGCCAATGGCGGCGATCGCGCCTCGATCTCCATTCGGGTTGAACATCTGCTCGAAGCCGCTCCCGCGGCTTAATGGGCTCTAATCTCTACCCCGACCTTGTGCGCCTGTTGAGGCGGGCTGGCTGCACGTTGGTTCGACAGGGTAAAGGTTCTCATGAAATCTGGTTCAGCCCGCTTACGAAGCGAACGTTCAGCATTCCGCGCAATACCCAAAAGACGCACACCGCAAACAACGTCTTGAAGGATGCAGGCCTGCCCAAGGCCTTCTAGCCTCAAGCCATCGCGTGGTGGTCGAAAGAAGCGTAGCGGCCGGTGACGAAATATTCGAGCTGGCGTTCGATGTCGGCGAGCAGCGAGGAGGCGCCGATGCGGAAGAGGCCGGGCTCGAGCCACGGATCGCCCAGCTCCTCCTTCATGATGAACTGGAAATTCATCGCATCCTTGGCGGTCGAGATGCCGCCCGCCGGCTTGAAGCCGACCGTATAGCCTGTCATCTCGCGATAGGCGCGGATCGCACGCACCATGACCAGCGCCACCGGCAGGGTGGCGTTGACGCCTTCCTTGCCGGTCGACGTCTTGATGAAGTCCGAACCGGCCATCATCGCCACCCACGACGCGCGCCCGACGTTTCGCAGCGTCTTGAGATCGCCCGTACCGAGGATCGTCTTCATGTGAGCGTGGCCGCAGGCCGCCTTGAACGCCTTCACCTCGTCGTAGAGCGCCTGCCAGTTTCCGGTGAGCACATGCTCCCGCGTGATGACGACGTCGATCTCGTCGGCTCCGGCGGCAACCGATTCCTCGATCTCCCGCAACCGCGTGTCCATCGGCGAAAGGCCAGCCGGAAACGCCGTCGAGACCGCGGCGACCGGAATGCCGGTGCCCTTCAGGGCGTCGGCCGCAGCGGCGACGAAACGGTGATAGACGCACACGGCCCCGGTGGTGATCCTGCGATCCGACAGGCCGAGGGCCTGCTGGAGATCGGGCCGCAGCGGCCGGATCGCCTTGGCACAGAGGCGCCGCACCCGGCCTTCGGTGTCGTCCGAGTTCAGCGTCGTGAGGTCGATGCACTGGATCGCCTTGACCAGCCACGCCGCCTGCCATTCCTTTTTCACCGTGCGCCGCTTGGGCAGGGTCGCGGCGCGCCTCTCCACCGCCGAGAGATTGACGCGCACACCGGCAACCGGCTCGAGATCAAGCGCGATGCCGGGATTGTCGGGGGCGACCGGCCGGTTGTGGAGACGATGGATTTCCGCGCTCTCGCGGGCGATGGCTGTGTTGGACATGACGCGGAACTCTGTGAGCGGCTTCCTTTCAGGCGATTGTACGCCCGGCGGGCACGACTCCGAAAGGCTCAAGGGTCGTTCGGGTCGGGGTGGAAGAACGTCGGGCGCCGCGCCAGTTCGCGGATGACCCGCGCCGGGTTGCCGGCGGCGACGACGAACGGCGGCAGCGACTTAGTGACGACGCTGCCCGCGCCCACCGTGGTGCCGCGTCCGATGGTGACGCCGCCGAGAACGATCACGGCGCCGCCGAGCCACACCTCGTCGCCGATCACGATCGGCGCGGCAACGGTACCCGCACGAAACGGAGGCTCGACGCCCGGCTCGCCACTGATCAGCCGCTCGGCCGGATGGATGGGATGGCCTGCGGCGAGAAGCTGAACGTTCGGCGCGATCGCGCAGCCATCGCCGACCGTGATCGTGTTGGAATCGAGGAACGTGCAGTTCATGTTGACGTAGCTGCGGCCGATCGTGATGTGGATGCCGTAGTCGACCATAAACGGCGAGCGCACGAGGCCGTGGAACGGCTTGCCGATGAGCGCGCTGAACGCCGCCTGGCGGGCCGGCAGATCGTCTTCGGGCGTTTCGTTGAAGACCCGCAGGCGCCGGCGGGCCTCTGCCTGCATCGCCATCATTTCGGCATCGGGTCCGTAGCCGATCCCGCCGGCCAGCATCTTCTGATATTCCGAACGCGTGTCCGTCACGGTGTCGCCCTCCGGATACGTGGGCGATGACGATACGTTTTCGGGTGGCAGGCGGGAAGCCGGCCGTGGCAAACTGCCGGCACAATGAAGGCCCGCGCTTTTGCCCTGTTTGAGACTGCCATCGGCTCCATGGCCATCGCCTGGGGCAGCCGGGGCGTCGTCGCCGTGCGCTTGCCCGAGGCCGATGCGATGGCCCTGCGCGCAAGGATGGTGCGGCGCTTCCCGGACGCACGGGAGGAACTGGCGCCTCCGGGCGTGGACCTCGCCGTTCGGGACATGACGCGGCTGATCGCGGGGGAACGCGTGGACCTTTGCCGTATCGCCATCGACATGGCGGACGTGCCGGAGTTCAACGCGCGCGTCTATGCGGCGGCGCGGGCCATTCCGCCCGGCGAGACCCGCACCTACGGCGAGGTGGCGGAAGCGATCGGCGACCGCACCGCGGCCCGTGCCGTGGGCGCAGCGCTCGGTGCCAATCCGTTCCCGGTCATCGTGCCCTGTCACCGTGTTCTGGCTGCAAATGGCCGGAGCGGCGGCTTCTCCGCCCGTGGCGGCGTCGCCACCAAGATGCGCCTGCTGGCGATCGAGCAAGCGCGTATCGGTAGTTCTCCGACCTTGTTCGATGAGTTCGGCGGCCTACCTCTGGCGGTTGGCAGCTAGACCCGGGCTCAGGCTCCCAACGCAATGTCATGCAAACGTGATATTATGCCGTGCGCGAGATTCGCACGGCGGCGCGCTTCGGGCACCGGCGTTCGAAAACCGGAGGAAACTGCATGATTTGGACAATTATCGTTTACATCGTCGTCGGCCTGATTGTCGGCTGGCTCGCCGGTCAGTTTGTGCGCGGCGGTGGGTTCGGTATGGTCGGCGACATCATCGTCGGCATTATTGGCGGTATCATTGGTGGCTGGATATTCGGCTACATTTGGCCGGGGTTCGCTGCCACGTTCGTTGGGTGGGTGATCGACTCGCTTATCGGCGCCATCATTCTGGTCGCCATCATCCGAGCGGTGAAACGAGCCTGACACGCGCAGGCTGCTGAGTTTTCCCGAAGCCCCGGGAGGCAACTCCCGGGGCTTTCTCATGGCGCAGCCGACGAAGGCGGCGGTTTCGCGGGCCCCATTACCGTCATGCCGCCAAACAAGTGCGACTGACGGCGCTCCCCGGCGATGAAATCCCGGACGTTCGGCCCCGACGCACGGCGCTCCATCGCCCGTGCCTGATCGTCGAGCCGGCGGATAGCCGCCATCGCCTCGCCCTGGCCGAGTTTCGCCTTGGCCACCGCCGATTTCAGCACGCCGATGGTCTCGTCGTAGACCTTGAGCGGCACCGGAAACGGGTGCCCGTCCTTGCCACCGTGCGCGAATGAAAAGCGCGCCGGATCGCTGAAGCGGCAGGGTGTCCCGTGAATGACCTCGGCCACCATCGCAAGAGCGCGCACGGTGCGTGCGCCAACGCCGGGCGTGAGCAAAAGATCGGCGAAGTCTTCCGGCGCACGTTCCGCGGCAGCGGCGAGCGCGCCGTGCAGGCGCCGCGCCACGACGTCCTCGGCACGCACATCGTGATGCGCCGGCATGATGAGATGCGGCAGCAGCGGCTGCTCCGCGGTCTCGATCCCAGGCGCCGGCACCGGATGCCACTCGAGCGCCGCGGCCTGGCGCGAGATCTGGTCGGGGCTGAGTTCCGCCAGCATGGCGAGCTGGGCGCCCCGCGATCCGGCGGCACGACGGTCGGCAAGGTTGACGATCGTGCCCTGAGCTTCGCCTTCGATCGCCGCGTGCGGTGAATCGACAAACGTCGTCAGCCCTTCCGACAGCCAATGATAGCGCCGCGCCTGCTTCGCCTCCTCTTTCATTCCCTGCTGCACGACCACCCACTTGCCGTCGTCGGTGACGATGAAGCCATGGAGGTAGAGCTGGAAGCCGTCCTGCACCGCGGCGCTGTCGACCTTCGCCACCAGCCGGCTCACGCGCCCCAGCGCGGCACCGTCGATGCCGGTGCGCTCGCCGATCGCGACGAGTTCGCCGGGCGTCTTGCGCGAGTGCGTGCCCCGTCCGCCGCAGACATAAATGCCGAGCTCACCCTCCATCGGTTTCAATCCGCGCTTGAGCGCGCCGATGACGCTCGTCGTGATGCCGGATGAATGCCAGTCCATCCCCATGACGGCGCCGAACGACTGAAACCAGAACGGGTGCGCCAGGCGCCGGATAAACTCGTCGCGCCCGTAGTGGATCACGATGGCCTGGCAGATGACGGCGCCGAGGCGCGTCATGCGCTCACCAAGCCATTTCGGCACCCGGCCGCCATGCAGCGGCAGGTCGGCACTGCCGGACCGTTGCGACATTTGCCAACGATACGCTGAGAACGTAACAGGAACAAGAGCCATGGGCCGCGAGCCAGGGAACGCGGCCGGGGAACAGTTCATGGTCTGGGGCGTTTGGCTCACTCGCGTGAATCCGGGCTATCTGTCGGTGCAGATTACTCCCCGCCACATTTTGCTTGGCCTGTCAGTGGCATTGCCTCTGGCGGCTTTCGTCGCGGCGAGCGCCTATGACTACGAGTCGGTCGTCGACCATGCCGAGACCGAGGCCTCCTCGACCGCCGACGCTCTGGCGGAACATGCCCGCGCCGTCCTGCAGACTGTCAACGCGGTGCTCGGCCGGGTCGAGGATCGCATCAGCACGCACGACTGGGCGACGCTCGACAAATCCGAGGACATTCACACCTTCCTGGCGAACGTTCAGCAAGGGCTGCCGGAAACCGAGTCGATCTTTCTGGTCAACCCGCAAGGATACAATTCGGCGAGCAGCCGCATGTATCCCATGCCGGCGTACGACGACCGGGATCGCGACTACTACAAGGACGCGCTGAGCGGCGATCCGGACCTGTTC
>DASZQY010000001.1:0-5556 GCA_035549395.1 Bauldia sp. | reverse complement strand
CCCGGGAACGCCGCGATCTTGACGCCCGAGCACCACTTCGCAACCGGGTCCGTGGCGAATGCCGCGGACATGCCACCGAGCGACAGCGCTACGGTGGCTGCGGCCAGGATAGCCGGCCGCAAAAACCTGTTTGCCATTGATATTCCTCCCTGGAATGTAGCGCCTCAGCGCTCCGATTGACGTTATGGAAATCAGATACGCCTGTAAAGCGGACAGCGCGCGCCGCGACACCATATCGGCACAGCGGCTCGCCGGACAGCCTTATTGGTGCTGGCCATGCTTCCCTCCCGGGCCGAATGCGCGGGCACGACGGGCTACCGTCCTGCCACATTGACAGCGAGAACATATCTGATATGTGCGGCCAATGAAGACGGCGACCTCTGCGGCGCAATCCCCGGCATCCGCCGTCCCGGCGGTCGACCGAGTCATCGCCGGGCTCACCGAAACCGTCGTCGGCGAACTCACGCCGGGAGCGCAGCTGCCCAGCGAGGGGCAACTCGCCGAGGACTACGGCGTCAGCCGCCTCACCGTGCGCGAGGCAGTGAAGGTGCTGGCCGGGCGCGGGCTGCTCGAACTGTCGCGCGGCCGGCGCGCCGTCGTGCGCGAGCCGGATGGCGCCATCCTCGGCGATTTCCTGAGCGCCGTCCTCAAGCATGACCCGAAGGGCCTGTTCGACCTGATCGAAGTGCGCCAGGCACTGGAGATCCACTCCGCCCAGCTCTCCGCGAAGCGCAAGAACAAGGCTTCGCTTGCCGCCATCGAAGCCGCCATGCAGGGCATGCGCGAGGCGGCGACTGAACTGAAGCGCGGCTGGAACGCGAGCGTGGAGGCACGCTTCCACGAATACGATGCCGGCTTTCATGGCGCGCTGGCGCTGGCCAGCGGCAACCGCATGCTGTCCTACCTGCTCGAGGCGATGGCGGATCCGCTGCGCCAATCGTTCCACCTGTCGATGCAGGGGCACCGGTTGCGCGGCCACACCCCGGAGGACACGATCGCCGCCCACGATCTCGTGCTCGACCGTGTCCGGGCGGGCGATGCGCGCGGCGCCGGCCAGGCGATGCGCCAGCACCTACGCGACAGCGAACGCGACATACGCGCCGCCCAGAATGCGCGCCTCAGCGTGACGATGACACCCAGCGGCCGGAGAAAGAAATGAAGATCACCGCGATAAGAACCGTCGTGGTCAACGCGGAGATGCGCAACTGGATTTTCGTCAAGGTCGAGACCGATGCGCCCGGCCTCCACGGCTGGGGCGAGGCGACCCTGGAGTGGAAGACGCGGGCCGTCGTCGGGGCGGTCGAGGACCTGGCGCCGCTCATCGTCGGACGCGACCCGCGCGACATCGAGCAGGCGGTGCGCGTCATGCACAAGCACGCCTTCTGGAAAATGGGCGTGATTGGCACGACCGCCATCTCGGGGATCGAGGTCGCGCTCTGGGACATCCTGGGCAAGGAACTTGGCGTGCCGGTGTGGCGGTTGCTCGGCGGCAAGACGCACGACCGCATCCCCGTCTATACCCACCTCGGCCTTGGCGACATGCGCGCGGTGTACGAGACCATGCAGGTCGACGAGCTGGTCGAGCGCGCCGACGCCGTGACCGAGCGCGGCTACCGCGCGCTCAAGGTCGTCTTCGTCCCTTACACCCACTACACGACCACCGTGCGCGGCGTCGATCACGTGGCGAAGCTGATGGAGGCGCTCCGCGCCCGCGTCGGCAGCGATGTCGAGATCATGGTCGACTTCCACGGCCGTCCGGCTTCCGTCGCCGCGGCTCTGGACTACATCCGGGCGCTGGCGCCGGGCCGGCCCCTGTTCGTGGAGGAGCCGGTGCCTCCCGGTAACCCCGAGCTGATGAAGGCGGTGACCGAGCGCTCGCCAGTCGCCATCGCGACCGGCGAGCGGCTGATCGGGCGTGGCGATTTCGAGCCGCTGTTCCGCCTGAACGCGATGCACATCGCCCAACCCGACATTGCCCACACCGGAGGCCTTGCCGAAGCAAAGAAGATTGCCGCCGCGGCGGAGACCGCCGGAGTCGGCATCGCGCCGCACAACCCGCTCGGTCCGCTTGCCGGCGTCGCCGCACTCCACTTCGATATCGCCACCCCGAATTTCGTCATCCAGGAGGAGATGTCGGGCTCCGTGCCCTGGTATGGCGAAGTCGCCGAAACGCCCATCAAGATGGTGGACGGCGCGTGGCAAATCCCGGAAGCGCCGGGCCTCGGCGTCGAGGTCAACGAAGCAGCGGCGGCGAAGCACCCCTTCAAGCAGGAGGTGCTGCATGCCGTCCACGCGGTTCTCGCCGACGGCACGATAGTGGACTGGTAGGCGCCGCGGCCGCTTGCGACCGATATTTGTCGCTCCGGGGTGGCGTTTGCCGTTACACTCGGCTTTCATGATTGGGCGGCATACTTCAGCGCTTTGTTACGGCTGACAAAAGCAAACTGGGCGGCTTTCGCCGCGCTGCCCGGACGACGGGGACTTGTGCGGTTGCGTTTGTGCGTATCCCCTCGCCAGCTCGTGGCGCTGCTGCTTGCCTTGTCGCTGGCGACAGGGCTGGCGGCGCCGTCGACGGCTGCGCTCAGCGATTTGTGGCCGTTCGGGCGCAAGGTTCCGGCTCCGGCGGTGCCGGATCCCGTGACGTATGCCGCGACCCTGTCGGTAAGCGGCGCCGATTCGCGGCTCGAAAAGAACCTGCGCAACGCCTCCGACGTCCTCAAGCTCCAGGCAACACCGGCTTCCGGTCTGACGGGGCTGCTCGCACGTGCGCGCCAGGACGTGGCGCGGCTCACGGGCGTCCTTTACGAGAATGCGCGCTACGCTGCCGAAGTATCGGTCCTGATCGACGGACGGCCCCTCCAGTCGGTCGGCCCATTCGACAACATCGCGGCCCGACCAGTGCCGGTCAGCATCCGCATTACGGTTGGTCCACCCTTCGTTTTCGGTCGCGTTTCGACGACCACCCTGCCGCCTGGTGTTGATCTCAACCGCATCGGGCTGGTTGCCGGAAAGCCGGCGGGATCGGCCGTCATCCTCAACGCCGAGGCGGCGATCGCCGACGGCTGGCGGAAGAACGGCCATCCGCTGGTCCAGGTGGAGCCACGCGATACGGTTGCCGACCACCGCGCCGACAGGCTCGACGTCGCGCTCAACGTCGAGCCAGGGCCGCTTGCCAATTTCGGTCGCGTCACCGTCACCGGCACGAAAGAGGTCAATGCCGATCTCGTGCTGGCGCGGTCGGGCATTCAACGCGGCACGCAATACTCGTCGGACATCACCAGCCGCGCCGAGAACCGCCTGCGCGATCTCGGCGTCTTCGATTCGGTGCGTGCCATACCTGGCGAGACGCTCGATCCGGATGGCACCATTCCGGTGACGATCACTGTTTCCGAGCGGCCCAAGCACGTGATCGGTGGCAGCGTGACCTTCTCCAACACGGAAGGCCTGGGCGTGTCGGCCTTCTGGCGCAACCGGAACCTGTTCGGCAATGCCGAGCAGCTCGAGATAACCGGTGGCGTCTCGCGGCTCCTCGAAGGTGCGCTCGATCCGGACTTCCGCTTCGCCACGACCTTCAGGAAGCCGGCGGTGCTCGATCCGCTCACCGATTTCACCCTCACCGCGCAGGTCTATCGGGAGACCACCGACACGTATCGCTCGACGGCCGCAGAAGGCGACGTCGGCCTCAGCCACATCTTTTCCGACACGCTCACCGGTGCGGCTGACTTCGACCTGACGCGTTCGCGGACGACTACTTTCGCCAGCGGGACAACCGAGGACCACCTGATCGCGACCGTCTCGGGCAAGCTCGACTGGGACACGCGCGACAACAAGCTGGATCCCAGCAGCGGCTTTCGCGCCGAACTGATGGCGGCGCCGGCCTACGATTTCCTCCAGCACCAGCCTTTCGCCACGTTCCACACGGACTTTGCCACCTATCGCGGATTCGGCGATGCCAACCAGTTCGTGCTTGCGGGAAGGGTCGCGGCCGACGTGCTCACCGTCGACGACATCAATACCGTTGCCGCTGACCGGCGCATCTACGCCGGCGGCGCCGGTTCGGTGCGCGGCTATCCGTATAAATCGCTCGGTCCGACCGACGGGTCAGGCAACGTCATAGGCGGGCGCAGCGCTTTCACCGTCTCGGGCGAGATACGCTATCGCGTCAACGACCAGTTCGGGCTCGTCGGCTTCGTCGACGCCGGCAACGCGTTCGCATCGATCTTGCCGAGCTTCGACGGGCTGAGGGTCGGAGCCGGCGTCGGCATCCGCTATCTCACGCCGATCGGCCCGATCCGACTCGACCTGGCGATGCCCCTGACGCGGCGTCCCGGCGATCCGTCGTTCGAACTCTACGTCGGGCTCGGGCAGGCGTTCTGACGATGATCCGGCGCCTGATCTACCTCGTCCTGATCGTCCTCGTCGTAGTCGGCGTGGCGCTTGTAGCGCTGGCAACGCCGCCCGGCCGCAGCCTCGTCAGCGGGATTATCGCGAGGGCGGCCTCGGGAAGCGGGATTGCGGTTTCGATCGACGATCCGAACGGCTGGCCGCCCTTTTCGTTCGGCGCACAGAAGATCGTTCTCTCCGACAGCGAGGGCCCGTTTGCCGAGATCGACGGCGCCGCGGTCGGCGTGAAAGTCTTCGCGCTGCTCGGCGGCAAGCTCGCATTTTCGTCCATCCGCGCCGACCGCATCGCGCTCAGCCGGCAGCCGCGCCTGCCCGGCGGAGGCGGCGGAGGAGCGGCACTGCCGTTCGCGGCCGACAGCGTTACGGTGGCGCGCATCGACCTCGGAACGGAGGTCATCGGCCGCCCGGCGGCACTGTCGCTGGAAGGATCGCTGGTCGCCGGGCGAAGCGGCTCGCTCAACGGGCAGGTCAACGCCATGCGCGTCGATGGTGTCGACGGCTCGCTGGCGGCGAGCTTCGCGCGCGCGAACGGCAATGCGCCCTTCGCCATCGATCTCACCGCATCAGAAGACGCCGACGGAATCCTGGTCGGCCTGCTCGGCCAGAGCGCGGGACCCGCCTACAGCCTTGCGGCGAAGACCAACGTCCAAGGCGATACGGTGACCGGAACGGTCACGCTCCAGTCGCGTGGCGCGGCGCATTTTGCCGGCGACTTCACCTGGGCGCCGCAGAGCGGCGGTCCGGTCCGCGTCGTGGCGAAGGCGGACGGCGATCTCGCCGAGCTGGTGCCGAGCGCCTACGCGGACCTGCTGTCCGGACCGATCGCGCTCGACCTCGACGCCGACTGGACGCCGCCGCCGCCGGACGGGCTCCCGGCGGTTGCTGTCCGGCAGGGACGGCTTTCCACCGCGAACGTGCAGGCGGTGCTGTCCGGCTCGCTGTCCGCGGCGAGCGCCAACCTCACGCTGAAGGCGAGCGCGGGCAAGGCGGACGGCGGCACGCTCGCCCTCCCCTTCATGGGCGAGGGTGCCGCGGCGGACAGCCTCTCGCTCAGCGGAGAGGTGATGCCCAGGGGCGACGTGCTGCGACTGGATCTCATTGGCCGCGCTACGAATTTCACTATTGGCGGCAATACGTTGCCGGCGCCGGACT